>CAILSO010000001.1 GCA_903836945.1 uncultured Actinomycetes bacterium
CCAAGGCCTCTAACGGTCTGGATAAATACTGGGTTGGCGGGATCACTCTCGATCTTTGAACGCAGGCGCTTTACATGCACATCCAAAGTCTTGGTATCGCCAAAGTAATCGCTGCCCCACACGCGATCAATCAATTGCGAACGTGTGAGCACCCGGCCACTATTTCGTACCAAGAATTCAAGTAGTTCAAATTCCTTCAATGGGAAATTCACATCTTCATTATTAATACTGACCTTGTGACGTTCGACATCGATTCGAACTGGGCCCGCTGCTAAAACTCCATCAGCAGCCTGATCTTCTTCGCCATGGCGGCGCAATACCGCACGAATTCTTGCCACCAATTCTCTAGAGGAATATGGCTTAGTTACATAATCATCGGCGCCAAGTTCCAGCCCAACAACTTTGTCTACTTCGGTGTCCTTGGCAGTCAACATAATGATTGGGACTTGAGATTTAGCGCGAATTTGACGACAGACTTCCGTGCCCGAAATTCCCGGCAACATCAAGTCAAGCAGGATTAAATCCGCCCCTTGGCGCTCAAATTCTGAAACTGCTGCGGTTCCCGTCTCGGCGACGATTACTTCAAAACCTTCGCGGCCGAGCAAATAAGAGAGGGCATCTGAAAAAGAGGCTTCATCTTCAACGACAAGGATCTTGGTCATTACTTTTGCTCCGCTTCCGGTATTCGAATTGTGAAAGTACTTCCTGCACCTTCAACGCTCCATACTGATACATCGCCACCGTGATTTGAGATCACGTGCTTAACTATTGAAAGTCCAAGTCCAGTTCCACCCGTTATCCGTGAACGAGCCGGATCGACTCGATAGAAACGTTCAAAGATTCGTTCTAAATCTTTTTCTGGGATCCCAATACCTTGATCAGATACCGAAATCTCACAGATGCCATCCACCGATTTAACAGCAACAGCCACTCGGGTGCCATCTGGACTGTAATTAATAGCATTTTCGATCAAGTTGTGAAGAGCCATAGTTATCTGATCGCGATCTCCATTGATAATTCCATGAAAATCATTTTGATAGACAACCTCTACTCTTCTATTCTCCGAATTAAGCCTTGATTGATCGATGGCTTCCTTTATGCTCTCACTGATTTCAAAAGGTTGTGCTCGTTTTAGTGGATCATCATCTTGCAACCTAGATAAGTTAATAATTTCTTGAACTAATCCGGACAAGCGACTCGATTCAGTTTGCATCCGCGTTGCAAATCTTTCGATTGCTTCTGGGTCATCGGTCGCACCTAAAACTGCTTCGGACAATATTGAGAGCGCGCCTATAGGTGTCTTTAGTTCGTGTGAAATATTTGCCACAAAGTCGCGTCGGATAGAGTCAAGTCTGCGCATTTCGGAATCATCAAAAATTAAAACCACAACTAGTCCTTCATTTCCAATCGGAGCTACTCGAACTAATAAGTCATGCATTCCTGCACCCAATGGGCCACGAGGTAACTCCATCGTTGCTTCTTGTACTTGCTGACTACGTCGAGCTGCGCGAACTAGCATCAACAAATCTTCATTAGCAAGGCGATGATCTCGGGTTAAGTTGTATGTCGAAATTCCGACTGATTGATGAATAATTAGCTCACCAGTTGTTAAGACGATATTCTCGGCATCAAAGAGTTGGAGCAAATCTTGCAATGATTTTGAGATGAGTTCTTTATTCATCTCGTTAACTAAATTGTTACCAAATTCAAGGTCAGCAGGCCCCTCAGATTTAGTGCTAAACCAGGAGCGAATCGACATGTGCTAATCGTAGGAGGCGCACGATCACCACCCCTACCGATAACCTCTCATACGCGGGGAAAAACCAAACCTTTACCTTTTGTTCAGGGCTCGTTCACAGTCGGACCCGCTACCCCAAGCGGTTTCTACTATTCTTGGGCCATGCGTAATGCTTTTCATGAAGAGCTCGACTCCATTGGCGTAAGCCTGCTTCAAATGGCTGGCCTAGTTAAAGAAGCAATGATCGATGCCACAAATGCGCTATTAAATGCCGATCTATCGTTGGCCGAAAAAGTTATTGCCGCCGATGACACAATAGATCAGATTCAACATGATCTAGATGCACGCACTATCAATTTGATGGCGCGTCAACAACCAGTCGCATCAGACCTTCGTGTTTTAGTCTCATCACTTCGCATTAGCGCTGATCTAGAAAGAATGGGCGATCTTGCCCACCACATCGCAAAGCAGGCTCGGATGCGCTATCCCTCCACTGCGGTACCTGAAGAATTACTTCCAACCATTCGAAACATGGGTACGGTCTCAAATGCCATCATCGATAAGTTATCTGTCGTGATGGAGCATCAGGATTCAGTGCGCGCCCTTGAAATTGAAAAAGATGACGATGAGATGGACAAACTCCACCGTCAACTTATCGCCACGTTACTTGATGATAACTGGAAGCACGGAATTGAATCTGCGATTGATATGACTTTGCTAGGTCGTTACTACGAACGCTGCGCAGATCATGCGGTATCGATTGCTCGTCGTGTTTATTTCCAAGTAACCGGAGAATACGCTGCCCCAGTTCTTTAATACCTGTTCCAAAAACTTTAACTGACTCCACCGCCATTAGAAAAAGTGCGACTGGGAATAGATCAAAGCTTCGTTTTAAAAACCATGGCGTTCCTTTAATCAATAGCCACACAATTTCTTCTCCTTTTGAATAGGTAATAAGCTCATGTTTTCTTGGAAGTTCGATCTTCCATCCACGATTCTTAAGGGCGACTGCCATTTCGTGAGCCAGCAATTGATGTCCCGCTGGACCTGGATGCATGCGATCTACATGCCAGTTTCCTAAATTGTGGACATCTGGAATTTCCCTAGTTTTGATTAAAACCAGATCTAATTCTTGGGCTAGCCGGTGGTAAACCGCATTAACTGCTTCTACTCGGCGATGCAGCACTCGCTTTAGCAATCTAGGTATTCGCAATAATCGATTTGGGTCATGAAGTTCAAACATGATTACTTCAGTTCCCTTGGACATAAGTTCATCGCAGGTATTTCGCAAGTTCTTATAAAGAACTAATGGATCAAAGCCGTTTCGAAGTAGGTCATTTCCTCCGGCAATTACCGCACAAATATCTGGCTCTTTATCTTTTACCAACGAAAGTTGGGTAGTTGCAACCTCATCTGATTTGGCCCCTGGCCTTGCAAAATTCAAATATTCACATTCCCATTGAAAACTATTTGCTAGGTAATAGGCCCAACCCCTGGTTGAACCATCAGGCAACTCATCACCGGTTCCATATGCGGCACTGTCCCCGATAACCGCGAAAGTTAATTTATTGGAGTTGGCAATGGAGCTCATTTTTAACTCGCCTTCAAATGTCTTTTGGTAAATCCACGAGGCGCCCCATGTCCAATTTCTAAAATTCCATGAACCTCTAACATTTTGGAAACGCTATTTTCCCAAGGCATCTTTTCTGCAACTCTGCGAGAATTTGATCGCATCACTTTATCTCCAGCCACTTTTAATACTGCATCTGCAAAGGATTTTGCATCATCCATAGCCACGGCGCCGGCTGCCAAATTAGAATCTGCATTTAGAAATTCGCCAACCGCGCTAGATGCACTTGCGACAACTGGAGTTCCGGCTGCCAAGGATTCAAGTGCTGCCAAACAAAAAGTTTCTAAGGGCCCAGGCGCAAATGAAATATCGGCACTAGCTAAAATCTTGGCAACTCGATTTCGATCGCAGATGTAACCCAAGGTATCGATTGGGTATCCCTTTGCCATTTTTCTAATCTTCTTCCACATCGGACCAACGCCGATCATTACCAATCTGGCATCAACGCCGCGGTTTCTGAGTTCTATTAAAGTCTCAACCGAACGCTGTGGTTCTTTTTCGGGAGAGAATCTTCCGCAATGAACTAAAAGAAGCGCCGAGCCCTTTAATAACTCAGCTCTTTTACTTTCCGAACGATACTTTGGGTCAAAAGTTATTAAGTCAACGCCAAGTGGAACTCGAACTAAATTGCCAATTCCAATATCTTCAAATTCCTTTGAGGCAAAGGCAGTTGTTGCAATAACTTGGTCAAAGGTCCTTGCCAACCTACGGTTATGCCAATTGACAGCAATATCTCTAATCGATTTTGGTAGTGGCAAAAAGCGCTTAGCTAATCCGCGGAGAGTTTCATGACTAAAGACCACTGTCGGAATTCCATGCTTTCTAGCCCAGCGCCCAACGCTGTTGAGGGTGAATCGATCTGAAACCTCAATTCGATCCGGCGCTAACTCTTTCAAAATCGTGATCAACTTGCGATTACTCTTGATTAATTGATACCCCCCGCTACCAGGCAAAATAAAGCTTGGGACTGTGATCTTTTTGCCATAGATCGTCTCTTCGAAATACAACCGAGTTCCCGGAACGATGTAGATAAATTCATGGCCATACCTTAAATATCCGCGTCCTAATTCATGGAGTGTGGTTTTAATTCCACCACTATTTGGTCCGTAGAAATTTGCAACATGAACGATCTTCACGCGACGCTACCCTTCAAATTTATTTGATTGGCTTGTAACAACTCTTGGTAATGATTTAGCAATTGGTCATTAACGTATTTCCAGGTCCGCATCTCAACTGAACTTCGCGCATCTTCACGCATCTTGGCTCGGTCATTTCGCAATTTAAAATGAATAATTGCAGCTTCAAGTTCATCACTTCTATGGGTATTTATGACATAGCCAGTGATGCCATGAGTTACTAGATCGCAAGGGCCACCGGTCGTTGGGACAATGCAAGGTGTTCCAGATGCCAAAGCCTCTTGCACTGCTTGGCAGAAAGTTTCATTTGGTCCGGGATGTACAAAAATATCCAAGGAGGCATAAATACGAGCTAGTTCGTTGCCACTTTTGAAACCCAAAAATATTGCATCTGGCATCTCTTTTTCTAATTTTGCTCGAGCCGGCCCTTCACCAGTTATTACAACTTGAATTGTTGGATCTTGTGCCAGGAATCTAAGATCGTAAATTCTTTTCTCATTCGCTAACCGACCGACATATCCAACTATTAACTTCTTGCCTGTGGGATCCCAGATTTTACGAAGGCTTGATTCATAAGCACTTGGATTAAATAACTCGGTATTCACACCGCGTCGCCAAAGGTGAACATTCTCAACGCCTTGTTCGCTCAACTCTCGACATGCACTAGTTGATGGCGCCAAGGTGCGATCTGTTTGTGCGTGAATCTTTCCAACCATTTTGCGCAGAGCGCCATGAGCCAGGTTCATTCCATAGTGCTTTGCAAAGCCGGCAATATCAGTCTGATAAACCGAAAGAGTCGGCACCTTTAATCGTTTTGCAATTCGAGAGGTGTAGGCGCCTAAGGCGAAAGGGGATGCTATGTGCAAGACATCTGGTGCAAAGCCATCCAGAATGTGGAGAAGTTTGCGAGATGGAAGTCCCATCGGCATGCCTACTGGCAAAACATTTTGAACCTGTAGCGAGTTGATGGTCTTGACTCGATGACCCGCATATTCGCGCGGAACATCTCCACCTTCTGGGGCGATCACTAAGGCCTCATGGCCATGATCGCGAAGGGTTTCAAGTACACGAAGTACGGAGTTAGTGACGCCATTTACTTGAGGCAAGAAACTTTCAGTAACCACCGCAATTTTCATGGCAACAATATGACAAGGAAGGCGAACTTAACGCCTTCACAGAGGTTACATGTTGTTGAAAGTCAGGTTAACGCTTGGTTTTACGCTACTTCTTACCCTGATTCGCAACAGCTTGAATTGCTTCCGCTGCTGCCGCAGGATCTAAGTACTCGCCGCCCTTTTTAACTGGTTCGAAATCAGCATCAAATTCATATAACAATGGAATTCCGGTTGGGATATTAACTCCGGCAATATCTTCATCACTAATGCAATCGATGTGCTTAACCATCGCACGAATTGAATTTCCGTGCGCCGTAACCAAAACAGTCTTACCCGCAACTAAATCAGCGGTAATCTCACCTGTCAGGTAAGGAATCATCCGACCCACAACATCCTTAAGGCATTCGGTCTTTGGCATCGCACTTCCAAGATCGGCATAACGCGGATCATGAGCCTGCGAATACTTATCATCTTCATCAATTGGTGGTGGTGGCACATCAAAAGAGCGACGCCACAATTGGAATTGTTCTTCGCCATATTGCGCCAAGGTCTGGGCCTTATCTTTTCCTTGTAGTGCACCATAGTGACGTTCATTTAACTTCCAGGTGCGATGCACTGGAATCCAGTGACGATCAGCAACATCTAACGCAAGTTGTGACGTATGAATCGCACGACGAAGTAATGAAGTATGGACAACATCTGGCAATAGCCCGCGGTCCTTAAGCATCTGACCACCGCGCTTTGCCTCGGCCTCGCCCTTTTCTGAGAGACGAACATCGACCCAACCAGTAAATAGATTTAGCGCATTCCATTCACTTTCGCCATGGCGAAGCAGGATTAATTTGCCGAGATTTTCATACTTTGTCATGTCGTAATCCTAACTATTCGGCGTGAAATATTTAAATCAGATGTTCAAAAGCTTTTAAATTCGCCAAGGATTCACCTCTAGATACCCGCCAAGCCCACTCTCTACGAATCGCCGAAGTAAAACCAAGTTCTAGTAACGGATTAAATGAGGAATCTGAATATTGCAATACGGCACCAATGACTCGGTCCAATTCCACATCGGTCACGGCAGAAAAAGGCAAACGTCCGACCAAATAAATATCGCCCAATTCATTTATCGCATATGCCACGCAATACATTGAGCCATTTTTTTGCAAGAGCCACTCGTGTACTTTTTCGGCATTCTCATCAGGCTTTCGAATCACAAAGGCATTAATTGAAAGGGAATGATCACCAATTACCAAAGCTACGTGAGTCTGTAATTTTTTCTCACCTGGCAGCGTCAACATATATGTTGATTCACCAGATTTTTCATAATCTAAATCGTGCGACTCTAGAAAATCCTCAATGACATCCTTCGGATTAAGCATAAATTACTTAGCCACCCAAAGTGAATTTGGATTTTGATTATTCAAAACTTGGTCATAAACATCTAAAGTCTTGCGCGCAGTATTTTCCCAACCAAACTTGGAGGCATGCTCATAAGCTCCGAGTGACATAAAGATGCGGCGTTGTGGTTCTAAAAGCAGGCGTGAAATAACCAAGGCCCATGACTTTGGATCATGGCCATCTACCAGCGCTCCAGAAATTCCATCCGATACCGCAGTACGAAGGCCACCCACCGCAGTTGCAACCACCGGAGTTCCACAGGCCTGCGCCTCAAGTGCGACCAAACCAAATGATTCACTATAGGAAGGCACGCAAACTAAATCAGCTGCGCGATACCAATCAGGCAAAACGTCACGATGCACTGGATCAATAATGTGAACCACATCGGCCACATTTAAAAACTTTGCCAAACCTCGCAGTCGATCTGGTTCATTAATTCCGGTTCCGGAAGCTCCACCCATAATCACCAAGGCTAGATTCGCACGAAGGTGTGGCATCTGCTCAAGCATTTCGGCAACCGCGCGCACCAAAACTTCTGGTCCCTTATGAGGTTGTACGCGTCCGACAAATAGCAACATCAAGGCATCGGCTGCGATATCTAATTTTTCACGCGCCACATCTTTGCCAGTTGATGGATTAAATCGTTGTAGATCTACGCCAGGTGCAACCACATGAACCTTGGAAGGATCTGCTTCATAGAGTGAAACCAAACTAGCCGCCTCGGCATCGGTATTTGCAATAAGTGCTGCGGCATTGGCCACAATCTGTTCTTCGCCAAGTGATCTAATTACTGGTTCGGCCTTATCGCCTTCTGCCAAAGCTAAATTCTTTACCTTTGCCATCGTATGCATCGTGTGCACCAAAGGAGTTCCAGTTCGTTCGGAAATCATCCAACCCAATTGTCCAGAAATCCAATAATGCGAGTGGATTAGATCATAGTAATCACTTGGCTTACCTGATTGATGTTCCATAAAAGCATGCGTCAACGCACCGATCTGGGAAGGCAATTCTTCCTTCGTTAAATAACTAACCGGTCCGGCCTCTAAATGATGAACTGTTACACCTTTGGCAATCTCAACCGCTTCAGCCAGTCCAGACTTATCTGCGCGAGTAAAAATATCTACCTGCACTCCAGCCTGCGCCATCTTGATGGAATTCTCGACGACATAAATATTCATGCCGCCGGCATCACCCTGCCCCGCTTGTTCCAGCGGAGATGTGTGCACCATCAAGGTAGCGATTCGGGAATTTAACATGGCACTTGACTCTTAAAGAGTTGCTCGCATTCCACCAACAATATTTGGCCCACCATACACATTGAAATGCTCTTCTGGGACGGTAATTCCCCATTGCTTTAGCGCCTCTTGAATAATCATTCCAAATGCTCGAAGTGATCCATCGGTAATTTTAAATACCAAGGTACGACCATCTTCCAACGACAAAACATTTACCGCTTCTGCCCCATCCTTCATAAATAGCCCTGAAACCCCTTGCATCATGCGGGTGGTTAAGCGTCCTTCGCCGGCAACCATCTCTGGATACTGACGGGCGGCAGCCAAAACGCGCTTATGAATCGGATCATCTGAAACCGTCACCGCATGAATCGCCTTTGCTAGATCCTTTGTCGCCATCGCAAATAAAGGCGCCCCACAACCATCAAAGGTCTTATTTGATACCGGTCCACCAATTAAAGTTTCGATCTCTTTCAAAATTGCATTCTGCAACGGATGATCGGCATTTAAGTAAGTCTTGATATCCCAACCATTGGCAACACAGGTCGCAAGCATTCCGGCATGCTTTCCAGAACAGTTCATGGCTAATCGCGTAGCTGGCTTATCGCCCCATTGTGCCCGCTCAATTTCACCAAGTGGTTTATCTGTTGCATTTTGTAAATCAGATTCTGATAAACCAACCGCATGCAAAATCTCTAGAACTGCATCTTGATGCATCTTTGATCCAGAGTGCGATGCCTGCACCAATGCCAGATGTCGATCATCAACTTTCAGACCTGCCCGCAACATCGCAGACGCCTGCATGCACTTGACCGATGACCTTGGAAATATCGGCATCTCCACCGATCCCTTAGATTTATAAACACTGCCATCGAAATTTAACATCACCAAATGTCCGGTATGAATTGATTCAACCAGTCCATTTCGAACAATCTCGGCTAGAACTTCACCACGAAAATCATTACTCATTTATGCACCTTCGCTCTGTCGTTCTAGTGATGACCAGATATGGGCCTGCAAAGTCTGTCCTTCAGCTGCCATGTCGTAAGCAAAAAACAATTCGCCTTCAACTAAGCCATACAAACGAGACCCGCCCGTCACGATCTTTGCACTCGGTGTTGAATATCCTTGATCCATCGCTAATTGAATTTTTGGACCATCATAAACTCCGACCCAACCTTCAGTAATTCCAGTTGAGTGAGCCAAAACAACTTCCAAGACTTTATTTTCCTTTGGTCGCCAATAACCAACCTCAGAGGCAGCTGGCTTAATAATTTCGTTATTGTCATCAATCAACCAAGACCTAGAAAAGTAATTTAAGAAATTACGCCCATCGTGATTAAAAGAAACTTCCTGTGCGAACTGAAAAGGTGCCACACCTGGGTATTCACCATGGCCCTTACCGCGCCAAGTTCCAACCATCCAAGCAAGTGGATAGAGATCTTCGTGCAGCCCTTCGGGGATATTAAAAGCCACTGCTTATGCCTCTTCTCGTTCGATTCGCTCTTCACGCCAAGTTCTAATCGCGCCCCTTGTGCCAAAGAAAAGCGCCATCAATCCAAATAAAAGGGTAAATCCAACCAAAGCGACACTGGTTGCCTTCTCCATGATCCAAGGGTAAC
>CAILSO010000002.1 GCA_903836945.1 uncultured Actinomycetes bacterium
AGCGAGCCGCCCGTTCATTTGAAAGAAAGAGTGCACTTCTAGCAACGCCGCTTCTTATTGCAAAAAATGGAAAGGCTGCGGCGCCTAGAGGTAGATATGAGAATGAACTTGGAATAAATGACGGCGCCAGTGCCAATTTAAATGGAACCAAGTGCGCCCCAAGCCAAAGCCAGATCGCAGCTCTGATTGGATCTGCGGTATTTCCAGTTGCACTTCCGGCAGTAGCCCAAGCAACCAACGCGATAAAGCTAACAGGAAAAAGCGTAAGGACAATGCTGCGCAGGGCCTGTTGTAGTGTGACCAGCAGGATGCGAAGCACTAGGAGTTAGGCCTTATCTAGTTTTATTTAGCGTTACTTAATATTGCGCGCATTAAGGCAGCGGTTTCACTTGGAGTCTTTCCGACCTTAACTCCTACTGCTTCAAGTGCACTTTGCTTGGCAGCTGCGGTGCCTGATGAACCAGAGACGATTGCACCAGCATGTCCCATGGTCTTTCCTTCAGGGGCGGTGAAGCCAGCAACATAGCCAACAACTGGCTTGGTTACATATTCACCGATAAATGCAGCGGCTCTTTCTTCGGCATCGCCACCAATTTCTCCGATCATGACAATTGCATCAGTATCTGGATCATCTTGGAAAGCTCGTAAGCAATCGATGTGAGTAGTTCCGATAATCGGATCGCCACCAATACCTACGGCAGTACTGAAACCAAAGTCGCGCAGTTCGTACATCATTTGATAGGTGAGAGTTCCAGATTTTGAAACCAAACCAATACGGCCAGCACCAGTGATATCTGAAGGGATAATTCCAATATTTGATTTTCCAGGGCTAATTAATCCTGGGCAATTTGGTCCAATCAACCGAGTTGTGCCCTTGGCAACTGCATGAGCATAAAATGCAGCAGAGTCATGGACTGGAATTCCTTCAGTAATTACGACACAGAGTTCAATTCCAGAGTCAATTGCATCTAGTACTGCGGCCTTAGCAAATTTCGGTGGAACAAAAACAACTGATGCATTTGCACCGGTAGCTGCCATTGCTTCGGCAACGGTATTGAAAACTGGAAGGCTGACACCTTCAATCTCAACGCTTTGGCCACCCTTACCTGGAGTTACGCCACCAACAACCTTGGTTCCAGACTTAAGCATTCGACCGGTGTGCTTGCTTCCCTCTGAACCAGTCATTCCTTGAACGATTACTTTGGTTGATTCATTAATAAAGATCGCCATTTATTTTGCCGCCAATTCTGCTGCCTTTGCAGCTGCGCCATCCATTGTGTCTAGTTGTTGCACCAGTGGGTGCGCTGCTTCGTTCAAAATTCGGCGACCTTCCAAGACATTGTTTCCATCAAGTCGCACAACAATTGGCTTAGTTGCCTTGTCGCCCAAAATTTGTAGTGCTTGCACAATTCCATTGGCAACAGCGTCGCAGGCAGTAATTCCACCGAAGACATTTACAAATACGCTGCGAACATCAGGATCGCCCAGAATGATTGAAAGTCCATCAGCCATTACCTGTGCCGAAGCGCCACCACCAATATCTAGGAAATTAGCTGGCTTAACGCCATATTTTTCACCCGCATATGCGACCACATCGAGTGTGCTCATAACTAGCCCAGCGCCATTACCGATGATGCCAACTTGGCCATCTAACTTCACGTAATTTAAATTCTTCTCTTTGGCAGCTGCTTCAAGTGGATTCGCCGCATCATGATCTACTAGTGCTTCGTGATTTGGATGGCGAAATCCGGCGTTATCATCCAGAGTTACTTTGCCATCTAGAGCAACGACTTTTCCATCGCTAGTCTTAACAAGTGGATTGATCTCCATCAAGGTTGCATCTTCGGCAACAAAGGCAGCCCAGAGTTTTAGCAACACATCTTCAACTTGGCCGGCTACATCTGAAGGAAATTGGCCGCCAGAAATAATCTCGCGAGCCTTCTCCTTTGTAATTCCGACATTTGGGTCAATTCCAATACGAGCTAATTTTTCGGGAGAAGTGTGGGCGACTTCTTCAATCTCCATGCCACCAGCAACTGATGCCATGACTAGGAAATTACGATTCGCTCTATCTAGCAAAATTGCTAAATAATATTCGCTTTCAATTGGCGCAGCTTGCGCAATCATCACTTTGTGAACAGTGTGACCTTTAATATCCATTCCAAGAATTGCCGCTGCCTTCTCTTTTGCATCGGCTGGTGATTCGGCAAGTTTTACACCGCCCGCCTTTCCGCGACCGCCAACTTTTACCTGAGCCTTCACTACAACACGTCCGCCCATTGAAGCTGCGGCTTTCTCTGCCTCTTCTGGTGTGAATGCGACGGCACCACCTAGAACTGGAACTCCATGAGATTCAAAAAGATCCCGTGCCTGATATTCAAAGAGATCCACGCATTACCCCGTTCGATTTGTAGAAAGTTAAGGATTAATAATGAGTGAAATCTTAGTCGCTATTTAGAGCTTCTCTACCGGCGCATAACGCAGGAGTAGCCGCTTCTCACCAAGTGAGCCGAAGTTGATCGTCGCCTCCGCGCGATCACCGCTGCCGACAACTGCCACCACTGAGCCAACCCCAAATGTGTCATGAGACACACGGTCGCCAACCTCTAGAACCATCGTGTTGGAACTCTTCTTCCCAGTTGCTCGTGGCGCAGGAGTGAAATGTGAGCTTTTTAAAATACTAGATCGTGATGGAGCTGGTGCATGTTCATTCCATGTAATTAACTCTTCTGGAATTTCACTTAAGAAACGTGATGCCGGATTGTAGGAAGGTGCACCCCAAGCGGTTCGATATTCCGAGCGCGAGAGATAGAGACGTTCGCGGGCCCGCGTTAGACCGACATAAGCCAATCGTCGTTCTTCTTCAATCTCAGATTTCTCACCCAGGGTTCGAGAGTGCGGAAAGATTCCCTCCTCCATTCCAGTTAAGAAAACCGTAGGAAATTCCAAACCCTTTGCCGTATGTAGCGTCATCAACGTAACCACGCCACCATGATCTTCACCCTCTGGAATCTGATCTGAATCTGCAACAAGTGATACATCTTCAAGGAAGCCAAGCAGTGAAATTTCTTCACCATCTTCTACTTCACCTTCTTCGTATTCAATTGCGACCGAGACTAGTTCTTGCAAATTCTCAACCCGACTCTCATCTTGCAAATCATCACTCTTAGAGAGTTCCGCCAATAGCCCAGATTGCTCTAAAACGGCTTGGGCGATTAGTGATGGCAAAGTTTTAGCTTCTACCAAGAATTGGAGTGAAGAAATTAGGTGTACGAAATCATTAATAGCGGCGATAGATCGAGTTGGGATACTTGGTACTTCAGCAGCTCGATTTAGCGCACTCCAAAAACTAATATCGGCGCCCTTTGCAAAGAGATCAACCGTATCTAGCGCTCGATCCCCGATTCCACGTTTCGGGGTATTAATGATTCTTCGAAGTGAAACTTCATCCTCGGGATTAACCAACACTCGCAGGTAGGCGAGGAAATCTTTAACCTCTTTTCGCTCGTAGAAGCGAACTCCGCCAACAACTTTATACGGGATTGCAGAGCGCAAAAATGACTCTTCAAATACACGTGACTGTGCATTTGTTCGGTAGAAGATCGCGGTATCACCTGGCTTTGAGATCTCCTCATTCCTTAATTTAGTGATCTCTTGAATTACAAAGTCAGCCTCATCATGTTCGCTCTCGGCAACATACCCCTTTATCAAGGCTCCAGTGCCGGCCTCGGACCATAAATTTTTTGCTTTGCGACCTTCATTATTTGAAATAACAGAATTTGCTGCGGAGAGAATATTCTGAGTAGAACGGTAATTCTGTTCTAGGAGAATTGTTTTGGCACTTGGGTAGTCCGCCTCGAATTGAAGAATGTTTCGAATATTGGCGCCCCGGAAAGCATAGATAGATTGATCGGCATCGCCCACAACGCAAAGTTCGGCGATCGGAATACCTTCATGTTCGGTACCAACTAATTCTTTGATCAGCATATATTGCGCATGGTTTGTATCTTGATACTCATCGACTAGTACATGGCGAAATCTAGAACGATAACGCTGGCGAGATTCCGGATGCCTTTGAAGGACTTCTACTGTTCGTCCAATTAAGTCATCAAAGTCCATCGCATTAGCCGAGGCCAAACGCTTTTGGTAGTGCGCAAAAACTTCTGCAACTATTTGATTAAAGGCATTATCTGCATGTTGTACGAAATCGGCCGGTCCCTGCAATTCATTTTTAGCTTGTGAAATTAATCCCGCGACTGCCCGCGGTGCATAGCGCTTTGGATCTAAATTCATATCCTTCATCACCAAAGTGATCAACCGCAAACTATCGCTCTGGTCATAGATCGTAAATGAATTTGAATAACCTAGCTTGGCTGCTTCTTGGCGCAGGATTCGAACGCAGGCGGAGTGAAAAGTTGAAACCCAAATCGCCTTCGCCCGATTTCCAACCAGATCTGCTACTCGCTCTTTCATCTCCGCGGCGGCCTTGTTGGTGAAGGTAATCGCTAATATTTCAAAGGGCGCAACATCTCGCTCTGCCAATAGGTAAGCAATTCTCCGAGTAAGGACTCTGGTCTTGCCTGAACCTGCTCCGGCTACGACTAAAAGTGGTGAGCCGGCATGTATTACCGCCGCTTTTTGTTGGGGGTTTAACCCATCAAGTAGTTGATCTGCGCTCACGGGTTGGAGTCTAACCGTTGATTCTTCTGCCAAAATTGCGACATGGAACCAATTGCAGATTCAGAGATTCAACGCATTCTATTCGTAACCGCGCATCCAGATGATCTGGATTTTGGCGCAGGTGGAACTATCGCGCAATGGACAGCTAAGGGCATTGAAGTCTTTTATTGCATCTGCACGAATGGTGATCAAGGTGGCGAGGATCCTTCTGTGCCACGCGAAGAGATGCCAAAGATTCGTCAACGCGAACAACGTGATGCGGCAAAAGCACTTGGCGTTCCAAGTGAGAATATTGAATTCTTAAATCACCGCGATGGTTGGCTAGTTCCAACAATTGAATTACGTAAAGAGATCGTTCGAGTCATTCGAAAGGTTAAACCACAGCGAATGGTTATCCAGAGCCCGGAAAGAAATTGGGATCGAATTCCGGCTAGCCACCCAGATCACATGGCGGCCGGCGAAGCTGCTATCCAAGCAGTTTATCCAGATGCAAGAAATGCCTTTGCCTTTGAAGACCTGCTTAAGAATGAAAAATTAGAGCCATGGCGCGTCCGCGAAGTATGGGTAATGTCGCACAAGGAGCCAGATCACTTTGTTGATATCACCGATACCTTTGATTTGAAGATTGCGGCCCTTAACGCACACGTAAGTCAGACCGCCCATAATTCCGAGATGCCAAGGATGGTACGTGAATGGGGCGAGCGAAATGCTAAGGCGCAGGGACTACCTGATGGTCGCGTAGCTGAAGTATTTAAAATCGTAAATACTGATTAACTATTTAGCGCTTGCCTTAATTATTTCAACGGTCTGATTTGGTGAACCATCACCGTCACCATTTGAATTATTTGATCCCTTTGCTGCTATCGCCTTTATAATCTCAAGACCTTGAGTGATGCGACCCCAGATTGTGTAGTTAGGTCCAAGCATCGAGTTATCGGCATAAACAATAAAGAATTGGCTGCCATTTGTATTTGGGCCAGAGTTTGCCATGGCAACTGTTCCAGCTGGATAAGAATTAGCTCCTGCAGATGGAAGATTCTCATCTGGTACTTGCCAAGCCGGTCCACCAGAACCAGATGCGGTCGGATCTCCACATTGAAGTACGTAGATTCCCTTGGTTGTTAGGCGATGGCAAAGTGTTGCATCAAAATAACCACCATTTGCCATGTAGGCCATAGAAATAACGGTAAGTGGAGCCTTAACACCATCTGCAGCGATTACTACATCGCCGCAATTCGTTGTAAATGTAAAGGTCTTATTTTTAAAAGGCTTTTTAATGACTGGAATAGTCATCTGCTTTGGGGCATGTCCCACTGCATAAGAGGCCTTGCAGATCGACTTACCTGAACTAGATGTATTAGAGGATGCTGAATTCTTATTTGTTCCGCTTGGTTTTGCTGCGGCGAAAGCTAAGGGCATGAAAGTTAATGAGGCAGTAACCGCGGTTGCGGTAACTAACGCTGCAATCTTAAAACGCTTCACAACTACTCCCTATTCCCATTCAATAGTGCCAGGTGGCTTTGATGTCACATCCAACACTACTCGATTGACTTCTGGAACTTCATTTGTAATCCGAGTTGAAATCTTCTCCAAGACCTCATACGGAATGCGGCTCCAATCAGCAGTCATAGCATCTTCAGATGAGACTGGCCTGAGAACTATTGGATGACCATATGTTCGGCCATCGCCCTGCACACCAACACTTCTGACGCCAGCTAATAAAACAACTGGGCACTGCCAGATAATGCGATCTAACTGTGCAACTTTTAATTCCTCGCGAGCAATTGAATCTGCGCGACGTAAAATTTTAAGATTATTCTCAGTAACTTCTCCCACAATTCGAATTGCCAGACCAGGTCCAGGGAAAGGTTGGCGCCAGATAATCTCCTCAGGCAAGCCAAGGGTTAAGCCAGCTTGGCGTACTTCATCTTTAAATAAGGTTCTAAGTGGTTCAACCAATTTAAATTGAAGATCATCGGGCAATCCCCCAACATTGTGGTGGGATTTAATATTTGCAGTTCCTTCGCCGCCGCCTGATTCAACAACATCTGGATATAGCGTTCCCTGCACCAGAAAATCGATTGGTTCGGTGGCGGAAATTTCGCGGGCCGCATCTTCAAATACCCGAATGAATTCAGTACCGATAATTTTGCGTTTGCTCTCGGGATCGGTTACTCCAGCCAGCGCCTTTAGAAAACGCTCTCGGGCATCTACAACTTTAAGAGTTACTCCGGTTGAGGCTACAAAGTCACGCTCTACTTGTTCTGCTTCGCCCTCGCGAAGTAAACCGTGATCAACAAATACACAAGTTAACTGGGCGCCAACCGCCTTTTGCACGATCGCGGCAGCGACCGCCGAATCAACTCCGCCAGAAAGTCCGCAGAGAACTCTGCCGGTTCCGACAACTTTTCTTACCTTTGCAACTTCCGCCGAAACTATATTTTCTGGATTCCATACTGGTTTGCAACCGACAATATCAATTAGCCAGCGGCGGAGAATCTCCTGGCCATTTTCCGAGTGCAACACTTCTGGGTGAAATTGAACTCCAGCAAATTTTGCATCACTATTTTCAAAGGCGACGATTGGCGTATCGGCGGTATGCGCGGTTGAGGTAAAACCTTGCGGCGCTTTAGTAACGCTATCGCCATGTGACATCCAGACGCTAAAAATATCTGAGAGGCCATTTAATAATTTAGATGGAACTGAATGCGAGAGCGTGGTGCGTCCATATTCAGATTTACCAGTCTTTGTAACCTCGCCACCTAGCGCCGCTGCCATAACTTGAAAACCGTAGCAAATTCCAAAGACTGGAATTCCAGCCTCAAATATCTTGGGATCCAACTTTGGCGCACCTGGTGCATAAACACTTGCCGGTCCACCAGAGAGAATGATCGCCTTTGGTTTTTTCGCCAAAATATCGCCCACCGACATTGAAGAGGGGACGATCTCGGAATAGACCTGAGCTTGTCGGACTCTTCGAGCAATAAGTTGTGCGTACTGGGCCCCAAAATCGACTACTAAAACCGTTTCATTCTTTGCATTTAAATCTGTATTTAAATTTGTATTTGTATTTGAGTTAGGCACGATCAATTACTACCTCGACGCGCTGGAACTCTTTTAGATCAGAGTAGCCAGATGTTGCCATTGCACGTCGTAGTGCGCCAAATAAATTCATGCTGCCATCGGCAGTGTGAGAAGGTCCGGTAAGAATTTCTTGAAGGGTTCCGACGGTTCCGACTTGAACTCTGTCGCCACGTGGAAGTTCGTGATGATGTGCTTCAGATCCCCAGTGCCAACCCTTGCCCGGTGCTTCAACTGCCTTAGCTAAAGGCGAGCCCATCATTACGGCATCGGCGCCACAAGCGATCGCCTTAGCGATATCGCCAGATTTTCCAACTGAACCATCGGCGATCACATGTACGTAACGACCACCAGATTCATCCATGTAATCACGTCTTGCGGAGGCAACTTCAGCAACCGCAGATGCCATTGGTACTGCAATTCCTAGAACGGTACGGGTGGTGTGTGCTGCTCCGCCACCAAAGCCAACCAAGACACCAGCTGCGCCAGCGCGCATCAAGTGAAGGGCGCCGCTTCCGGTTGCACAACCTCCGACAATAACTGGCACATCTAATTCATAAATAAACTTCTTTAAATTGAGCGGCGCATTAGCTACTGCAACGTGTTCTGCCGAAACCGTAGTTCCGCGAATTACAAATAGATCTACGCCAGCATCTATCACGGTCTTGTGAAGTTCGGCGGTACGTTGTGGTGAAAGCGCCGCTGCAACAGTTACGCCTGCTGCGCGGATTTCTGCAATGCGCGCCTTTATTAATTCGGGCTGAATTGGAAGTGCGTAAAGTTCTTGCATTCTTCTAATGGCTTCGGCTTGTGGCAATGAGGCAATTTCAGCTAGTGGAATTCGTGGATCCTCATGACGAGTCCAAAGTCCTTCCAAATTCAAAACACCAACTCCGCCGAGCTTGCCAATAGCAATTGCGGTTTCTGGCGAAACCACGGAGTCCATTGGCGCCGCCATCATCGGCAATGAGAATTTGTAAGCATCGATCTGCCAATTAATTGAGATCTCTTCTGGATCACGAGTACGACGAGATGGCACTATGGCAATGTCATCAAATGAGTATCCAACGCGGGCATGTTTACCTGGTCCGATTTCGATCTCGTTCATATTCGCTTCCTTTACTTACCTTTATTTGAAGAATTTGCTTTGGAGTAATTTGGGGCATCAGCAATATCAAGAACATCGTGCGGATGACTTTCTTGTAGCCCAGCTGCGGTTATTTGAATCAATCGACCATTGATCTTTAAATCGGAAATATTGGCAGCTCCGGCATAACCCATTCCAGAACGTAATCCGCCAACTAATTGATGAACCGTGGTTGCAACAGAGCCGCGGTATGCCACCTTGCCTTCAATGCCTTCGGGTACCAATTTATCTTCCGAGAGAACATCATCTTGCATATAACGATCTTTGGAATATGACTTTTGTTCGCCGCGAGATTGCATGGCACCGAGGGAACCCATGCCGCGATAGCCCTTGTATTTACGGCCATTGATCTCAACTAATTCACCTGGTGATTCATCACAACCAGCAAGCAAGGAGCCCAGCATTACGCAATCAGCACCAGCCACGATTGCCTTTGCAATATCTCCTGAATACTGAAGACCGCCATCGGCTATAAGTGGAATCTCTGCCTTTTCACAAGCCTTAAAGGCTTCCATAATTGCGGTTATCTGTGGGACACCAACACCTGCAACAACTCTAGTTGTACAAATTGAACCTGGTCCAACGCCGACTTTAACGGCATCTGCTCCGGCATTAATTAGGGCTTGAGCACCGGCCCGAGTTGCAACGTTGCCACCGATAATTTCAATACTTGGAAAATCTTTTTTGATTCGTGAGATTGCATCGAGAACTGCTTTATGATGTCCGTGCGCGGTATCAACAACAACTACATCGACACCAGCTTCGATTAACGCCTTTGCTCGTGCATAACCATCATCACCAACGCCAACTGCTGCTCCAACAATCCCATGAACTTTTGCGAGCGCAACTTGTTTGACTTGATCTTCAATTGCCAAATTGCGGTGAACGATTCCAATTCCGCCAGCCTTGGCCATTGCAATTGCCATAGCTGATTCGGTAACGGTATCCATAGCCGAAGAAACCAAAGGGATCTTTAGCGAAATGTTGCGAGTTAAGCGAGTACCAGTCTCAACTTCACTTGGGACTACCTCGGAGGCATCTGGAAGAAGGAGGACATCGTCATAGGTCAGGCCCAGCATTAGGACTTTCTCGCGGGCGCCATCTTGCATGCCGTAATCCTAGTGGGAGGCAACTCACGCCAAATTCGTGAGGCAGGCCATATCTGGGCGGGAATATGCGCCCTTAAAGTCTGGTTACTTACGTAGGTCAATGAAGACCGGGCTATCTAAAGCCATAAAAATCAGCAGTGCCATTGAGGAGAGACCATGACGCAGCAAGTTATGCCCCTACCTCTCGTTTCAGAGTGGGAGTGGCAAGAGAAAGCAGCCTGCCGCGATTTGCCTACAGAGATGTTCTTTCATCCGGATGGCGAACGTGGACCGCGCCGCAAGAATCGAATTAGCGCTGCAAAGGCGGTTTGTTCAGCTTGCCCAGTAATTCAGGCTTGTCGAAAGCAAGCTCTTAACCTCGCAGAGCCATACGGTATCTGGGGCGGTTTGAGTGAAGAGGATCGACTAAATATTTTGCAACAGAAGCAAGGCCGTTCATTAAGCCAGGTTTCTTAAGTTTCTTAGGCTTCTTATAAACAATTAAATTCGCGTTAGATTCCAAGCTCTAACGCCACCAACGATTCCGGCGGCATTTGGAACGATTACAACATCGTCACCAATTGCCGCTAAATCGTTTGGCTTAATTCTGCGAGCGTTACCGCCGCCTAAGTAAAGGCGATCCCAGTGAAATACTGGACGTAAATCTGCAATCATCGAACGAATACGCCGTGACCAAAATGTGTCACCGAGACGGCGGCGTTCATGTTCGCCAATCCAAGTGTCATAGTTCATTGAGCGACGTATTGGGGCATGTGAAAGTTCGATATGTGGCGCAAGCTTTCCGCCATCAAATACCGCGCAACCAAGTCCGGTGCCCAGGGTCATAACAACTTCAAAGCCAGAACCAGCAACTACACCCGCCCCATGAACTTCGGCATCATTTAGCATCAAGGTTGGGAGGTTGAAACTCTTTTCAATCATGCTTCGAAAATCTAAGCCAGTCCAAGCTTGATAAAGCTCTGGATCAACGCGGGTACGAGGGCCTTTAACATTTATGTAATGCGGGGTGTGCACAACAACACCGTGACGAACCATTCCCGGAAAGCCAACTGTTATTCGATCGGCTTTGGGAAGTTGTGATGCGAGGGAATTAAAAACTTCAATTAACCGTGCTGGGGAGAGTGGATATGGCGTGGGCTCAGCAATCGCCGGGGCATGCATCGTGCCCTCGTTATCGAGGACCGATGCCTTAATGCTGAGCCCGCCACAATCAATGGAGAGCGTCATCAATGATGAACTCATAGGGGAAGTTTAGTGGAACTTCTTAGTGCGAATGTCCACCAGGTCCATGGCTATGACCATGACCAGATGCTTCTTCCTTCTTATCTTCTGGAGTCTCGAATACCAAGGCTTCAGTAGTTATGAACATTGCGGCAATTGATGCTGCATTAGCCAACGCCGAACGAGTCACCTTAACTGGATCGATTACGCCGACCTTAACTAGATCTTCGTAAACTTCAGTTCCGGCATTGAAACCTTCATTTGGCTTCATTGTGCGGACCTTTGCAACGACAACATAACCTTCATGTCCGGCATTTTCAGCGATCCAGCGAAGTGGTTCATCGCAAGCCTTGCGGACTAAACGAACTCCAACTGCCTTATCGCCTTCAAAGCCGAGATCCTTATCGAGGGCATGAGCTGCGTGTACTAACGCCGCGCCACCACCGACAACGATTCCTTCTTCTACTGCAGCGCGAGTTGCAGAGATGGCATCCTCTAAACGGTGCTTCTTCTCTTTTAACTCAACTTCAGTATGAGCGCCGACCTTGATTACGCAAACGCCACCAGCAAGTTTTGCAACGCGCTCTTGGAGTTTTTCGCGATCCCAGTCAGAATCGGTGCTTTCAATTTCATTGCGGATCTCTTGAACGCGAGCAGCAACTTCTTTCTTGTCGCCAGCGCCATCGACGATCGTTGTGTTGTCTTTTGTAATGACAACGCGACGAGCGCGTCCTAGCAAATCAACGGTTACTTGCTCCAGCTTTAGACCAACTTCAGCGGTAATTACCTGACCACCAGTAAGGATCGCAATATCTTGCAACATAGCCTTACGACGATCACCGAAGCCTGGCGCCTTAACAGCAGCAGATGTAAATGTCCCGCGCATGCGGTTAACTACCAAAGTAGATAGCGCTTCGCCTTCAACATCTTCAGCGATAATCAGAAGTGGCTTACCTGCTTGAGAGACCTTCTCCAAGATTGGCAAAATTTCTGCGAGCGCAGAGATCTTTCCGCCTGAGATAAGGACATAAGCATCTTCTAGAACTGTCTCCATACGATCTGAATCGGTAACAAAGTAAGGAGAGATATAACCCTTATCGAATTGCATACCTTCAGTGAAATCAAGTTCTAGTCCGGTTGTTGAAGATTCTTCAACGGTGATAACGCCATCTTTGCCGACCTTATCCATCGCTTCTGCGATGAGATCGCCAATCGCCTTATCTTGCGCAGAGATTGTGGCAACATCTGCAATCTGAGATTTGCCACTTACTGCTGTCGAATTCTTCTTAAGCTCTTCAGAGATAGCCTTAACCGCAGCTTCAATACCAAGCTTGATATCCATTGGCTGTGCGCCGGCGGCAAGGTTTCGTAGACCTTCCTTGACCATTGCCTGTGCCAAAACGGTTGCGGTTGTTGTTCCATCGCCAGCAACATCATTGGTCTTTTCGGCAACTTGCTTTACAAGTTGCGCACCCATGTTCTCGGCTGGATCTGAAAGTTCAATCTCTTTTGCAATAGTTACACCATCGTTGGTAATTAGAGGTGCGCCATATGACTTTGCGATAACTACATTTCGACCCTTAGGTCCAAGAGTTACTTTTACAGTGTCAGCAAGAATGTTGACGCCGCGCTCCATCGAGCGGCGGGCCTCTTCATCAAAATTAAGAGTTTTACCCACGGGCGATTACTTCTTCTCAATAATTGCTAGTACATCGCGAGCTGAAAGTACGAGGTACTCCTCGTTGTTGTACTTAACTTCAGTTCCGCCGTACTTGCTGTATAGAACGACATCGCCAACTTTGACATCCATTGGAGTGCGAACACCATCATCAAAGCGACCTGGTCCTACTGCAATAACGGTGCCCTCTTGTGGCTTCTCTTTTGCAGTATCTGGAATTACTAGTCCAGAAGCAGTGGTTGTCTCAGCATCATTTGCTTTAACAACGATGCGATCATCTAGTGGCTTAATGGCTACGGCCATGTGTGCTCCTTTTGTCTCTGTTTATCTTTAGCTAACTGACGGTTTTGGCTTAGGGGGCTGCGTTAGCAGACTGACCCCTAGAGTGCTAACAGTAATAGCGCCCTGCTGGGCGGTCAAAAGATAGGTCTGGCGATGCCGCTGCTGGAATCTGGCCCAAAGCCAAGGGTGCTCGGGGCGATCCCCTGAGTGACTGCCAGCGAACCGAGCGCGGCAACCATCGCCCCGTTATCGGTACATAGCTTTCTGGGCGGAATTCGAAGGAGCAAGCCCGCTGATTCGGTCCGGTCCTGGGCCAATTCGCGAAGTCTGGAATTAGCCGCTACCCCGCCAGCGATGATGATGGTTTCAATTCCACTGGCTTTTGCCGCGGCGATGGTTTTAATAAGTAAGACATCGACAACAGCTTCTTGGAATGAGGCGCTCACATCAGCTCGTTGATAATTTGGAATCTGTTGTAAATATCTAGCTACTGCAGTCTTGAGTCCAGAAAATGAAAAATCATATTTGTGATCGGCTAAATCTTTGGCAAGCGTTAAGCCCCTTGGAAATTCAATTGCAATTGGATTACCGCTAAGTGCATCATGATCAATCGAGGGACCACCTGGAAATGGAAGTTCTAGGAGCCTTGCTACTTTGTCGAATGCTTCGCCTGCAGCATCATCAATCGTAGAACCCAAAGTTTTCACGTCGCTCGTCAGGTTATTAACCTGCAAAATAGAACTGTGGCCACCGCTAACCAATAAAGCGATCGCCGGATCTAACGGATGATCTGAGTCAAGAGCATCTACCGCAATGTGTGCTGAGAGATGGTTAACCCCATATAGCGGTTTATTTAAACCAAGGGCCAGACCGGCTGCACTACTAGTACCAACAACCAGCGCACCTATTAAGCCAGGTCCAGCAGTAACAGTGATGGCATCTAAATCATTTAGCTTGATCTTCGCTTCACTTAAAGCGGTTGCGATAACACTCGGCATCGCCTCTAGATGAGCGCGACTAGCGATCTCTGGAACTACGCCACCGAATCTGGCATGTTCTTCAACACTTGAGGAGATGACATTTGCAAGTAGCTTTCGACCGCGCACAATTCCAACTGCGGTCTCATCGCATGAAGTTTCAATTCCAAGAATTAACGGTTCGCTACTCATCAAAGCTCCTTGCGCATGACGATGGCGCTCTTACCCGGTCCGTAATAATCCTTACGCCGGGAAATTTCTATAAAGCCAAATGATTTGTAAAGCGGCATTGCTTGCTCATTACCAACCTTTACTTCCAACATAATTGCTTCACACTTCTGCGTTCTGGTCCAATCGATGACCCTTCGCAATAGTTCACGGGCAATACCCTTGCGGCGATTGGCTTCATCAACCGTAACCGTAAGCACATCTGCTACCCCAGCTAAATTCAGAACACCGGCATAACCGATAACTGCGCCATCGCGTTCGGCCACTACATACCAACGATCTTTCCCAGCCGACTCCTCCTTTAACTGCGCCATCGACCAGGCCTCAACTCCGTAGCTCGCCTTCTCAATTGCAAAGATTGGTACCAGATCTAATTGAGTCATTGGCCTAAATTTCACGCCAACTGGTGCTGGGTAGGCATCCGGCCTTCTTACATAAATTGGCGATTGAAATATTTCACCGCTCTGCGCCAGATTAGCGATAGCTAGTGGGTCTGGGTATTGCGAACTGTCTTCCCCATAAATCGGAAGATCAAGCGCTTTCAATTCAACGAGCTGTGCCACATCTGGTTCGCCCATTCGTTTTCCATTTTCATAGCGTGCGAAGAATCGTTCCTTGCGTCTGGCATCTACCTCAACAATGAAATTACTATCCTGGATCACAGCTGCAATCGCATCCAAACTACAGATCCCGCGCCATTTAATATTTCGGGCAAGGGCAAAGCTTTGGGCAAAGGAGATTCCAGCGCGCAGCCCGGTAAATGGTCCTGGCCCCATACCAACCGCTACTAGATCTATAACCGGAAATTTCTCTAGTGCCTGTGAAGCAAATTTAGGAAGTACCTCAGCATGCGCAAGTGGATCATCTTGTTGTGCTACAAATTCCAGCTTTCCATCTACGACAATTCCAACTGTTGTTCGTGAAGTTGAGGTATCAATTACTAAAGTCGTGGTCATAGCGAGAAAGAATCCCAACGCTTGCCATGTGGCGTGGCACTAACAAAGCGATCGTTCTCATTTGGCCCATGATTTAATTGCAATTCCAAATATTCAGATGAGAACCGGTCCGCTAACCCCTCGCCCCACTCAACCACCGTGATGCTTGAATTCAAATAACTCTCAAGATCTAGATCATCAAAAATCGCGGCGCTCTCACCTTGTAATCGATAAGCGTCCACATGGACTAACCGAATTTTTCCAGGATAGATTTTAGAGATGACAAATGTTGGAGAGGTTATATCGGTGATGCCTAGGGCTCTGCCGATACCTTGAGTTAGCGCGGTCTTTCCCGAACCAAGTGGACCAGTGAGAATGATTAAATCGCCGGCTTGGAGTTTGCTTCCAATTTCTTGCCCCAACTTATGCATCTCAAGTACTGAGGTGACCAAGGTTTCGTTGGTTGGCATTTCGCTAGTTTAAATGGGAAATGGGCCCCGCACTTACGTGCGAAGCCCATTTCGGTGAAGTGCTAGTTCTTAGTTGCTGCCGTAAAACGGTAGAAGTGGTGCTTGGTATCTACTGTCCACGATACCGCCAGCCTTACGAGCAAGTGCTCGCATCTCTGAGGTAGGTGCAACATGTCCATCAGTAGCTGCCTTTGCCAAAATGTTGGCTAGGCCAATCCACTGAGCGGATGTGAAGTTACAGTGATTTGTTCCAGTTGCAGCTGGTGTGGTGGTGATTGGTGAACCACTGCCATCAAATGTTGTGTAATGAACTGGTGCTTGATTCCAGATCGGCAAGAACATTTGCTTTGGCGCCGCATACTTTCCAGTTGAAACTGCAGCGGCTGCAGCCTTTGCCTTAGCAGCCGCCCATTGCGCGGCGTACTTATTTGCAAGCCACTGAGTATTTCCTGCAGGAACTGCTGGATCAGAAGTTGCAGTCAAGGTAACTGTTGGAACCTTAATCACACCACTGTTTTGTACTAGTGCACGTAGCTTTGCTGGCGCACCTGCAGTTGCAGTCCAGCGAGGAGCAGCTGGGTTTGCTGGATTCATGAAGGCCAACATTCCGGCAATCGCTGTGTTTCCACTTAGCGCTGCGTTGTATGTTGTTAGATCTGAATCTAAACGTGATGCGTAATCGGTCTTTGAGTTATCAAAGAAAGCGCCGCCGGTTTGACGTTCTAGATCTAGAGTTGCTAGCACTCCAAGAATTGCAGATTGCGCACCATTTTCTAATACTGCCAAGGCAGGTGATGCAGCAAGTGCAAATGAAGTGTAAGCCGCTGAGTTCTTTGAACCCGGACCAGTGGTCGCATCAAAGTGCGCACTCTTGGTTGGGATTCCAGCCATTAGGCCAACAAGTAGTAGCGCTGAACGTGGTGGAATTGCGGCAAGCGCAGTTCCAGCTGCACCTGAGTTATGTGGCCAGGTGTTGGTTGTTAACGAAGCTTTGATTTCAGCGGTCGCGCCCAAGATCTTGGCGATATCTGCTTGCGCTTCTGCCTCACCGGCTGCGCCAGCTGAATAGTTGTGACCCTTAATTGATGAATCAAAGAAGGTATGCATTCCCCATAGGAAATCACCGGCAACTGTAAGTTCAGCTTCAACGCTTCCAAGTGCTGGGCAAGCAAGGCCTGCCGAGCTAATCAAGTCTGGATACTTTTCAGCAAGTGCTTGGGTAATGAAACCACCAAGTGATTCGCCCCAGGCAATTACCTTCTTAGTATTTGGATACTTAGATTTGAAGGTGCTGATTAATTCACTGTCAGTTGCAAGAGCAGCATCTGTGTTCCAACCTTCGATTGAGAAGGTTGAACCAGCAATTCCGTAACCTTGTGAAAGAAGGTACTTAATAACGCTCTGATCTGTTGGATCGTTATTTGGAAGTGGTGCTGGAACTGGGTTATTTAGGATTGTTGAAACCTTGTAACCAAGTGCTGGTGCATCAATCGCGTAGCGATATCCGTGTGAATATAGGTACATAGTTCCGTTGAAGTTGGCTGGAACCATCATGGCGTATTTCGCGCCATCTGAAGTTACTCCGCCACAACTTTCAACGTAGTTAGCGGTTGCGCACATTGGAGCAGCAGCATGTGCCGCTACTGGAATAGTTACTAAACCAACAGCGACTAGTGCGCTGGTGGCGAGAAGTGAGATCTTCTTTACTAGTGAGTTATTCATGAGTTATTTGGCAATCCCTTCGCTGGCATTGCAGGTCGCTTGATGGTTGCTTTCACAACTCCACCAGCTCCTGAATCGGTTGTGTAGAGCGAGTATGTTCCGCCGTCAGGCAACATCGCACCACTTGAGTCGTACTTTCCAAACCAGTAACCCGAGTAGCCAACATGGCTCTTTGAGCTATAAAGAATTGGTGAGAATGCTGCAGATGCAAATGAAGCACCCTTATTTTCAATAGCCGACATCAGTGATTCGCGAGTTGGATTCTTTCCAGCTGCGCGAAGTGCTTCAACCGTCAGCATCGCTGAGTTCATCGCTACTAATACATTGTTATCGAATGAAGCTCCTGCATTGTATTTGGTGTTGATATCTTGGAATTGCTTGATGTATTCATCTTTTGAATCAGTTGTTCCTGGCAAGAAAGATGCACCAATTGAGCCGGTCAATACCGCTGCTGGTACGCCAAGTGCCTTAAGAGTTGTGGCATCGCCACCAACTGAACCAAGAATCCATTGTGCTTTGTAACCAAGTGCTGCAGAAGCACCAAGCGCTGCGCCTGTAGCTGACGATACGCCGAACATAACTACAACTTCAGCTCCGGCAGCCTTTAGCTTGCCAACCCAACCAGCACCTGTTGCGGCGCTTTGAGATCCTGAAGCGTATGGAATTGAGATATCAAACTTAACACCCGCGGTCTTAAAACCAGCAAGGGCATCTGATCCGAAATCATCATCCTGATAGATCAGACCAAGCTTCTTTCCGGCAAAGTTTTCCTTGATGTATTGGCCCATGATCTTTGCTTCCATCATGTATGAAGGAAAGATTGGGTACATTGTTGGGAACTTTGAACGATCAGCAAATCCGCTGTAACCAGTGTTAATAAAGATTGAAGGAATACGATTTGTAGCTAGTCCTACAACTGGTGACTTTGCAATCGCGTTATTGTCAGCAGTTCCTAGGTTTGCAACATATGCCAAGACGCCATTAGACATGCTCTTGGCATTTGCAACCGCAGCTGTTGGAAGATAGCCATCGTCCTTAACAGTCAATTGAATCTTGCGGCCATAGACGCCGCCATTGTCGTTTACATAATTAAAGTAGGCCTGCATCGCGGCTGGAACTTTGTTGTAACCAGGAGCAGCAGATCCGGTAAGTGGAGTAGTGATACCCAACTTAATTGTTGTGGCGCTTACGCCAGCCTCAGAACGAGGGCTAAATGCTTGGGCAGGTAGTGCGCTGAGAGTTAGGGCACCTACGGTCAGCGAAGCTACTGCGAGATACGCGCGCTTTGTGCTTCGTATTGCGAACATGTATTTCCTTCCAGTTAAACCTGTAGAAAAAACAGGCGAGGGTTTTGGGAAGTATTTATGAAGTTTTTTTCTTTCTTAGACTCATAAATTTACCTATGTTCGCGCCATTTGGGGCAAAAAGTATGGTCAGAATTAATAACAAACTTGTAATAAAGCCGGGCAAATTGGCAGATACACGCTCAACACCGCCAGCTTTTATCGCGATCTGATCTGCGATATCTGGGATCGCCACAATTATTAGCGCCCCAACAACCGCCCCACCCAATCGAGTAATTCCAGCCAAGACCGCACCAGTCACAATTGCAAAAGAGAGTGAGAGTGGAAAAGCACTTGGGGTTACCAAATTTAAGGTCATAACTAACAGTGCACCTGCTAAACCGGCAACACCAGAACTAATTGTGAAAGCCAAAACTTTAGAGCGAGCAATATTTATTCCAGAGATTGCCGCACTTACTGGAGCCGAACGCATCGCCTGCCATTGCCGGCCAAAACGGCTGTGCAATAAGTTATAAACTAACCAGAAAATAATTAGCGCAGCTAGTGAGCAAATCCAGAAATACCATTTTGTCGTTGAGAAATTACTTCCTAGAAATTTAGGTGGCGCTCCGATATCAAAGTTAAGTCCCTGCTCCCCGCCCAAGAAATGAAATTGATTGGCAAGTGAAGGTAGCCCGACAGCTAAGGCCAAAGTTGTGCCCGCTAAATATGGTCCACGCAATCGCGCTGCCGCCCATCCTAAAAAGAGGCCGAAAAGCGCCGCAGCCAAGACCGCAATAATCAATGAGAGCAATCCAGAGGTATGCCAATAATATCTGGCTAGAACCGCGGCATATGCTCCAACCGCCATTAAGGCGCCATGACCCAACGAGATCTGCCCAGAGTAGCCAGTCAATAAAATAATAGAGCAGATTGCGATTACATAGAGCGCCACGGTTGCGCCTTCATAAACTCGAAAATCAGAGACCGAGTTACCTAAGAAGAATAGGGCGATTGCAATCGCAATTAATTCAAGGGCTAACTTAATTCTAGATTTACGCATCGCGCCCTCGCTTCATTCCAAAAAGTCCAGCCGGCTTAACGATCAAAATTAGAATCAATACGACGAATGCCGCTGGGAAGGCTAAAGAGGTGCTGACATATTCCAAAATTAAGGCTAGACCAATTCCAAGTATTAGGCCACCGATAACTGCGCCAATCAAACTTTCTAAGCCACCAATTACGGCACTGACAAAACCAAGTACAAGTAAGAGATCTAATGAGTTTGGCGAGAGCGAGGTAGATGGAGTTACTAATACGCCAGCGATTGCTCCGGTGGCACCTGCAATTGCCCAACCGATTGTCCGAACAAGATCAACGCGTACCCCAGCTAATCGAGCGATCTCTGGTTGAAAAGCTGCAGCGCGAAGTGCAAGCCCGAGTCCAGTTCGTTGAAATACAAAGGCAAAAATCACCATCACAACTATTGCCGTGAAAACTATTAAGAGGTTAAAGCGTGAAAATGGAATTGTTGTATGCCCAAAGGTAAAGCCATTGATTGAGACTGGCGCCCGATATTGCTTTAAATCACCGCCCCAAATCATTCCAACTAATGAGCGAATTAAACCTAATAAACCAAGCGTTGCAATAACCGGAGCAATTTCTAAAACCGGCCCGCTCTTTATTCTTCTGTTGAGTGGGCGAATTAATGCAATATCAGCCAAGGCGCCGATTACTGCGCCAGCTACCATCGCTACTGGAAGTGCCAGCCAATAATTATTTGTATGAGTAATAACTAGGTAGCCTAAATAAGTCGATGCAATTGCTTGGCCGGCTTGGGCAAAATTAACAACTCTCGTGGAACGCCAAACCAAAACCAAGGCCAGTGCCATTAGTGAGTAGATCGAGCCCGAACTTACTCCGATTAGAAAGGTACTAAGTAGTCTCATTTTTAATACCCCAGGTAGGCAGCTTGCAATGTTGGATCATTGATTAGATCCCGCGCTGCTCCTTGCGCGACTAATTTACCTAAATTAATAATGATGCCCTTATCTGCAATTTCTAAGGCGCTCATCGCATTTTGCTCGACCAACAAAACTGTTAAACCTGTGCGCTTTCGCAGATCATTTAGTGCTGTGAAGATCTGTTCAATTATTATTGGCGCCAACCCGAGTGAGGGTTCATCCAGCATCAAGAGCTCTGGTCTTGCAACAAGGCAACGTCCAATGGCCAGCATCTGTCTCTCCCCGCCAGAGAGGGTGTCGGCTCGTTGCGCCAATCGCTGCCCTAACTTGGGAAAGAGTTCTAGAACTTCTGTCGTAGCTTTTGCAACATCAGTTTTATCTTTTCGCCACAAGCCACCAAGTGCAAGGTTCTCTTTAACGGTTAGTTCTGGGATAACCGTCTTGCCATCTGAAACATGCAAGATTCCCATTCGAACTAAATCTTCTGGGCGCTTTCCGATCATCGAATTATCGCGCCAAGTTGCACTTCCACTCTTTGGATTCTTCAAGCCAGAGAGGGCGCGAAGTAGTGTGGTCTTACCTGCACCATTTGCACCGATTACCGCAGCTAACTCACCTTCATTGATGCTAAAAGTTAAATCTTGTACAGCCTCGATAGCATCGTGGTTTATTGAAAGATTTGTAACTTGTAAGGTCATTATTTGACCGCCGAATTTCCAAGGTAAGCCGCAACCACTGCCGGATTGTTTCGTACTTCAGTTGGTTTGCCACTAGCAATTACTTGCCCAAAATCTAAGACATAGATCCGATCACAAACTGACATGACCACATCCATATGGTGTTCAACTATTAATACCGAACTCTTTCTGGAAATTGCCTTGATAAATCCATTTAGCCATTCGATATCTTCGGCGCCAAGACCGCCGGCTGGCTCATCTAATAACAAAATTTTTGGTTCGCTGATCAGAGCGCGAGCGATTGCAACTCTCTTGGTCACTGGATATGGCAGCGAACTAACTTTTTCATTTGCAATATCGCCACATGAAACTTTGGCTAAAGCGGCTAAAGCTAATTCTTGCAACTCGACTTCAGCCTTTTTATCTAAGCCAAGGGCCGAGCGAATCAATCCGGCCTTTGCGAATTTTGTAGCGCCGACCATTACATTTTCAAGGACGGTCATCTCTGGAAAGAGCCCAACTCCTTGAAGCGTTCTGGCGATCCCTAAGTTAATTAACTCATGTGGCTTGGGCCAACTACTTAATTTCCCAGTAATTTCAATCGAGCCAGTTCCTGCGACCAATCCAGATATCGCATTGAAAAGCGTGGTCTTCCCGGCGCCATTTGGTCCAATTAATCCGACAACTTCATTTTCATGTAATTCTAAAGCAACTTTATCTAGCGCGGTTAAGCCACCGAATTTAACGCAGAGATCTCTAACTGATAGCAGCGCCGCACTCACGCGTAGATTCTAGGCACGCGAGAGGCGATTCGGGTAACTATTTCATAATTAATTGTTCCGGCGGCGCGCGCCCACTCATCAACTGAGTAACCCTTTCCGCCTATCACTGTCGCAATATCACCTGCTTGCACTTTGGAATCAGCACCGAGATCGACAACAAATTGGTCCATGGAAACACGACCAATAATTGGTGCGCGCCTGCCACCAATATAAACTCCAGCAGCATTTGAACTCTGCCGTGGAATTCCATCGGAATACCCCATCGCAATAATTGCCAGCTTGGTATCGCTCTTGGTTTTTTCGGTGGCACCATATCCAACCGGTGAACCTTTGGAAACTTCCTTTACTAAGTGCACAATTGCTTTAACCTTCATTGCGGGAGTTAGTCCAAGATCTTTAGAACTCCCCATGTGATTTACATCTGGACTCAATCCATACATTGCGATACCAACTCGGACCATCTGACTATGCACGGCTGGGATTGTTAATGTTGCCGCAGAGTTTGCAAAGTGAACAATCTTTGGGATGACTCCAGTATTCATTAACTCTAATAGTTTTGAATTAAATATTTTTTCCTGCGTCGCATTGGCCTTCTGCCCCGGCTCATCAGCACGTGCAAAGTGCGACCAATAGCCGACAACTTCAACATTTGATTTTGCAATTACTTTTAAAAATTCATCCCACTCTTTTAGTAAACCACCACGAGTCATGCCGGTATCAACTTCAATGTGAACCTTGGGCGTGCGCTTTGCCTTCTTGCCTGCCGCCTCAATTAACTTAAGGTGTGTCAGAGATGGAACGGAAAGTTGAATATCATTTTTGATTGCAGCGACGAAATCTTCGCCGGGTGGCGTTAACCAGGCGATGATTGGTGCCTTAATCTTTGCCTTACGGAGCAATAGCGCCTCTTCAAGCAAAGCAACACCGAGCCAGCTCGCACCTGCTTTAACTGCAGTCTTGGCTACTGGAACCAATCCATGTCCATAAGCATCTGCTTTTACGACCGCCAAAATATCAGCGCTGGTTCCGCGCTTAATCCACTTAATATTTTTAGCGATTGCTTTTAGATCAACTTCAACAAAGGCGCGCATAGTTACTTATTCTCAACTATCACCATGGCAGATGCAATCCCGGCATCGTGCGAGAGCGTTAGATGAACAATTTTCTCGGCCAATCTATTTGCCATTTCGCCATGAAAAAGAAAAGCTGGTTTACCACTCTCTTCACTAACAATCTCAGCTTCTTGCCAATTGAATGCCGCCTTGGCATTTAGCGCCTTCGCCAGTGCCTCTTTTGCGGCAAATCTAGCGGCGAGCGATGCTGGCTTTAATGTCGCCTCATTTGAAGTAAATACTCTTTGCGCTAAAGCAGGTGTCCGAAGTAGCGATTCTTGAAAGCGCGCTATCTCAACAACATCAATTCCGATTCCAAAGATTGAGCTAGTCATGATGGTTGCTTTTCTGATGGGATAAAACGATCTAAGGCAATAATTGCAACGAGTAGTGCCCCGCCAATAAATACGCCCCCTAGAAGATCTGAGAACCAATGGGTCTTTCGGATTAAGGAGACTATAAATACCGATCCGGTGATAATTCCGACCAAAGGATAAAGTCGCAATCCCTGAAATGGAGCGCGGTTGGTATACCTATAAATTAAATATGCAAGCAATCCCCACGAGATCAAAGCATTCGAGGCGTGGCCACTTGGATATGACATCCCATTTGCATGAAGCGCATCTACATAAAGACGGGGCTTGGTTCTGCCAATTACTAATTTACAGACACCAACAACTCCATTTAGGGCCAAGAGCGCCAAGACCGAGAGATTAAATGGTCGAAAAGACTTAAAGCGCCAACCAATTATTGCCGCGCTAACTAATAAAACTGTTGCAGTAAACCAGCGAAGACCCAAGTCATCAATAGCCAACAAAATATGACTCGAGGTCCCACGGAAAGTGTGGTGTTTTAAATCTTCGATGTTGTGATCTATTCGATAAATGTATCCCCGAGTAAGAACTTGTTCGGTGACAATTATGAATCCAAGAAGCAGAAGTCCAGATACCCGCATGGCATGAAACATTTCATGGCGACGTTTTGGCGAGATATCAAATTGCATTTTTACTCTACTGTTACAGATTTAGCCAAGTTACGTGGTTGATCTACATCATTTCCACGAGCTACGGCCATCTCATAAGCAATTACTTGAAGTGGCACGACAGCTAATACTGGTGCCAAGAATTCATGCGTCTTTGGAATTCGAATTAAGTGATCTGCTGAAGCTAGCGGAGCATCTGCTATTGCAATGATGATTGCACCACGAGCCTTCACTTCCTGAATGTTAGAAGCCATCTTCTCGGCTAATAAGGAATTCTCCGCCGGCATAATTGCTATAACCGGAGTCCCTTTATCAATTAGCGCGATTGGACCATGTTTCAACTCGCCCCCGGCAAAGCCTTCAGCATGCATGTAGGCCAACTCTTTTAGTTTAAGTGCGCCTTCCAAAGCTGTTGGGAAACCGACATGGCGACCCAAGAACAACATTGATGTGGCATCTTTAAATTTTCTAGTAAGTGCACGAAGAGGTTCGACGGTTTCAAGAACTTGTTCAACCTTTGCCGGAAGTTCGGCAAGTTCAGTTTCAATCTCTAAAGCTAGCTTTGCATCGATAGTTCCACGAACGCGCCCTAGGTGGAGTGCGATCAAATACATTGCAACTAATTGAGTTTCAAAGGCCTTTGTTGATGCAACTGCAATTTCTGGGCCAGCGTGGGTATAGAGGACGGCATCTGATTCGCGTGGAATGGTTGAACCATTGGTGTTGCAGACTGCAAATACTCGAGCGCCTTTTTCTTTGGCATAACGCATCGCCATCAAGGTATCCATGGTTTCACCGGATTGCGAAATTGGAATTAACAAAGTCTTTTCATCAACCGCAGGTTCGCGATAGCGATATTCAGAAGCCATCTCAACATCTACTGAGATATTTGCCCACTTCTCAATCGCATATTTTCCAACCAAACCGGCATGGAAAGCGGTACCGCAGGCAATAATTACAACCTTATCGATTCCATCTAAATTTATTCCTTGAGTGATTTGCGAATCAAGCCCCTTAGTGCGACCAAGCAAAGTATCCAAGATCGCCTTTGGTTGTTCGAAGATCTCCTTGAGCATGAAGTGTTCGTAACCACCACGCTCTGCCGCGGAAGCATCCCAATTAATTTCATATTCTTTATGAGGTAAGACCTTGCCAGATAGATCAGTAATCACGATTGAAGTACTTGTTATATCCGCTACTTCATCTTGACCTAATTCCAGGGCGCGCTTGGTATGGCTAATAAAAGCTGATACATCGGAAGCTAAGAAATTCTCGCCATCGCCCACCCCAACTACTAATGGAGAATTGCGACGGGCACCAACGATTCGACCTGGCTCATCAGAGTGAATGGCAAGAAGGGTAAAAGAGCCACGTAACTGGCTGCAGACATCGCGCATCGCAGCTGCTAGGTCACCCTTATGAGTCTTGCGGGCATCGCTTAGTAAATGTGCGACCGATTCGGTATCAGTCTCTGATTTGAATGTATGGCCACGCTTTTCTAATTCGGCTTTAAGTTCAAGATAATTTTCAATAATTCCATTGTGAATGACGGCAAGTTTGCCTTCATTATCTAAATGTGGATGTGCATTTGTATCGGTCGGTCCACCATGTGTTGCCCAACGAGTATGACCAATTCCGCTATGCGATTGTGGAATCTTTTCGCCCAGAATTTCCTCTAAGTTGCCGAGCTTTCCAGCCCGCTTTTCAACCCAGAGTTTTTCACCGGTACCAACAACAAGTGCGATTCCAGCAGAGTCATAGCCGCGATATTCCAGACGACGGAGACCTTCTAATACTGGAGTTAATGCGAGAGCCTTTCCGGTGTAACCGACTATGCCGCACATGGCGATTAGGCTCCTTTAAATAATTCTTGCTTAATTAAGTTCTGATCTTACTATTTCTGCGAGTTCGTTCGCGATTTTCGTAGCGGTTTCTTCGCTTTGTGCCTCAACCATAACCCGAACCAAGGCTTCGGTACCTGAAGCCCTGATCAAAATGCGTCCGCTATCGCCCAGTGCTTTCTCTTGAGAGGCGATCTCTTCATGAAGTTTTTCGGCCGAATCTAATTTGCTCTTGTCGACCTTGTTCACATTTACTAACACTTGTGGGAAACGTTGCATAACAGATGCTAATTCCGCCAGTGACTTTCCAGTCTTTGCCATAACTTGAATCAATTGCAAAGCGGTAAGAATTCCATCACCAGTATTTGCATGCTGGCGCATAATGATGTGGCCAGATTGTTCGCCACCAAGAATGTGATCATTAGCCAACATATTCTCTAAGACATAGCGATCGCCAACCGCGGTCTTCTCTACCTTGATACCAAGCTCGTTCATCGCCTTAACAAATCCTAAGTTGGACATTACGGTTCCGACAACGGTCTTAACCTGCCAATCCTTTGCCAAGATCGCCATAATAAAATCGCCATCGATTACTTCACCATTTGCATCTACAGCTAAACAACGATCAGCATCCCCATCATGCGCAATTCCAAGATCCGCACCTTGTTTCTTAACCTCTGCGATTAAATTCTCCAGGTGTGTGGAACCGCAATTTTCATTGATATTTAAACCATTTGGCTTATTTGAAATCGCAATTACATCAGCACCAGCTCTGGCATAAATTTCAGGGGCAACCTCTGAACTGGCTCCGTTGGCGCAATCAACAACTAATTTAATTCCAGTTAGCTGCGTCGAAAGACTAGATAGCAGGTGGTAGATATATCGCTCGGCCGCGCTCTCATCAACAACAACTCGACCAACATCTTTGCCGGTTGGGCGCTTCCATGGTTCGTTCATGCGGGCTTCAATGGCTGCTTCAATGGCTGCTTCTAAGGCATCGTCTAACTTGCCGCCGCCCTTGGCGAAGAATTTAATTCCGTTATCGGGCATGGGATTATGCGATGCGCTGATCATTACGCCAAGATCGGCGCCACTTTCAGCAACTAAATGCGCAACAGCCGGAGTAGGAAGAACTCCAACGCGATAAACATCAACACCAGCGCTTGCCAATCCAGCAATGACTGCAGCTTCTAAGAATTCACCTGAAGCTCGTGAATCTTGTCCGACAATTGCACGTGGCCGGTGGCCCGCGAAAGCGCCGGTATCACCAAGGACATGGGCAGCAGCAACTGCAAGATCTAATGCGAGTTCAGCTGTGAGGAGATCATTGGCAAGACCTCTAACACCATCGGTGCCAAAGAGCGCCATATCTATTTTGGAAATTAACGCTTGCTGTATTGAGAACGCTTACGAGCCTTCTTAAGGCCGTACTTCTTACGTTCGATAACACGAGCATCACGTGCAAGGAAGCCAGCCTTCTTTAGCGCTGGACGATTTGCATCACGATCAATTTCATTTAGCGCACGAGCAACGCCTAGGCGAAGTGCTCCTGCTTGTCCCGATGTTCCGCCACCGTTAATGCGAGCGATTACATCGAATGAACCTTCAGCACCAACGGTGCGGAATGGTTCGGAAACTAATTGTTGGTGAACCTTGTTTGGGAAATAAACTTCAAGAGTCTTTCCATTAACAGTCCACTTACCTGAACCAGGTATTAGACGGACGCGAGCAACAGCTTCTTTACGGCGACCAGTTCCGCCACCAGGAGCGGTTACGCCCTTGCGACCAATTGATGCACCTGGAGTTGATGAAGAGTAAGAAGTTAATTCTTGCTCGTTATCGATTCCTGAATCTACTGCGGTATCAAAATCAGACATTAGGCGCTCCGTTACTTCTTAACGATCTGGGAAACTTGGGAAAATACATATGCAGTTGGGTTCTGTGCTGCGTGTGGATGGGTTGGGCCTGCGTAAACCTTTAGCTTTGAACCAACGGTGCGACCTAACTTATTCTTTGGCAACATTCCAAGAATTGCTTTCTCAACAACGCGAGTTGGATCTTGATTAAGCAAATCTGAGTAAACGATAGAAGTCATACCACCTGGGTAACCTGAGTGGTGGTGAGCAAACTTTTGTCCGGCTTTTTGTCCGGTAAGTGCAACCTTCTCAGCGTTGATTACAACAACAAAGTCACCCATATCGATATGTGGTGCGAATGTTGTCTTGTGCTTTCCGCGAAGTAGAACAGCTGCATGGCTAGCTAGTCGACCTAGTACTACGCCTTCTGCATCGATGACATGCCACTTACGAGTGACGTCACCGGCTTTTGGTGAAAATGTGCGCACGAGGTTTCTCTCTTTCTAGCTTTAGAACTTATTAGTTTTCGGTTTAGCTCGGTGGCCAGATCGCCACTTGAGCAGAGGGCTAGATTACCTTCCGGCAGGGGTAGGGGTCAAAACGGCCTATTTGGCTCAAAAAACCACTTTTACCAGCGTCAAACCCCGGCCGGGAAAGACATAACTATCGGATACTCGCTCCTTATTTTGCAGGAGTTCCAAGACCCACTCCTTTGGAAAGCGACCCTCCCCAACAGCCACGGCGGCCCCGACTAAATTTCGGACCATCGAATAACAAAAGGCATTGGCCCGGACATCGGCCTGCAAATATCCGTTTGCATCGCGGCTCCAATGAAATTTCATGAGGGTGCGAACCGTGGTCTGATCCTCCCGAAACTTACAAAAGGCTTTGAAATCATGTTCTCCGAGCAGGTAGTTACAAGCATCGTTCATTAAATCCTCGTCCAGATTTCGATACCAAGGTTCGATATCAAATCTAGCCAGCGGTGGGATGGTCTTTAAATCATCAGCTATCTTGTAAATATAGTGGCGCTCCATCGGTGAGAAGCGGGCATGGAAATCTACTGGCGCTTGGGTTACTTCTAGGATTCGAATATCTTCATCGAGAATTCGATTTAATCGATAGGCCCAATTAGGAATATCCCAATTAATCTCTGGCGCCGGTGGATTTTGTGGAATATCAATATGTACAAATTGTTGGGTGGCATGAACACCAGCATCGGTTCGACCAGCAACAATTAATTCGACATCGGTGCGAACCATTTTCGAGATCGCTCCCCGAAGTTCGCCCTCTAACGTGCGCTGATCTGGTTGATAGGCCCAACCGGCATAGTTAGTGCCGTCATAACATAATTCAATCCTTAAACGAAGAAACCCACTCTTAGGGTTAAGAGTGGGTTCCATTGATACTTCTTAATTACTTATTTAACTAGTTCAATAACCGCCATTGGTGCGTTATCACCATTGCGTGGACCAACTTTGGTAATACGTGTGTATCCACCATTGCGGGTTGCAAATGTAGGTGCGATATCTGTAAACAGAGTATGCACAACGCTCTTGTTCTGGATGGTCTCCATAACGCGACGACGGGCTGGAAGATCGCCAACCTTTGCAGCAGTAATTAACTTCTCTGCAAGTGGACGAAGGCGCTTGGCCTTGGTCTCGGTTGTTGTGATCTTTCCATGTTCGAAAAGTTGTTCAGCCAGAGTGCCTAGCAACAGCCTTTCATGTGAAGGACCAGCACCTAGGCGAGGACCTCTACTTGGACGTGGCATGACTTATCTCCTGACTTATTCTGCGTCGACGAGATCATCGTCAACGTTATTTCCGTAGTTAGCGTGCTTTGTTGGGTCGAAACCAATTGGGCTGTCCTTAAGTTGGAGACCCATTGATTGAAGCTTTGCTTTCACTTCATCAATTGACTTTGAGCCAAAGTTACGAATATCCATTAGATCTGCTTCAGAACGTCCGATTAATTCACCAACTGTGTGAATGCCTTCGCGCTTTAAGCAGTTGTATGAGCGCACTGTTAGATCGAGATCTTCGATTGGAAGAGCTAGATCTGCAGCGAGCGCAGCATCTTGGACGGAAGGTCCCATTTCGACACCTTCAGCGTTAACGTTAAGTTCGCGAGCAAGACCGAATAGCTCAACCAAAGTCTTTCCAGCAGATGCCATTGCATCAGCAGGCTTCATTGATGGCTTGGTCTCAACATCGACGATCAAACGATCGAAGTCGGTACGTTGTTCAACACGAGTTGCTTCAACCTTATATGTAACGCGAAGAACAGGTGAGTAGATCGAGTCAACTGGAATCCGTCCAATTTCTCCGCCTGCTGCTTTGTTCTGTACAGCTGTTACATATCCGCGACCGCGCTCAACAGTAAGTTCAACCTCTAGGTTGGCCTTTCCGTTAAGGGTTGCGATGTGAAGTTCTGGGTTATGAACTTGGATGCCTGCTGGAGCAGCAATATCGGCACCTGTTACAACTCCTTCACCATTCTTGCGAATGTAAAGAAGTGATGGCTCATCATTATCTGATGAGAGAACTAGGTTCTTGATATTTAGGACGATCTCAGTGAGATCTTCCTTGACTCCTTCAAGGGTCGCAAATTCATGAAGCGCACCGTTGACTCGAATGCTGGTAACTGCTGCACCAGGGATCGATGACAAAAGGGTACGACGTAATGAATTTCCAAGGGTGTAGCCGAAACCTGGTTCTAGCGGTTCAATGATGAACCGTGAGCGGTATTCGTTTTCTACTTCCTCGGTGAGGATGGGGCGTTGTGCAATTAGCACTTATTTCCTCCGTCTGTCTGGGAGATCCACTATTTGATCTCCTGTTTGGTATTAATTGGGTTGAAGTTTTTTACTTGCTGTAAAGCTCGACGATGAGTTGTTCTTGAACTTGAGTATCAATAACGGTGCGAGTTGGAACTGAGTGAATCAAGATACGAAGCTTTGATCCAACAACTTCCATCCATGCTGGAACTGGCTTTTCACCAAGTTCAGCACTTGCAACGATAAATGGTGTGGTCTCAAGTGATGCAGGAACTACATCAATGATGTCCATCGGAGTTACGCGGAATGAAGGAATATTTACCTTCTTGCCGTTAACTAGGAAGTGACCGTGACGAACTAGCTGGCGGGCCATATCGCGGCTCTTAGCAAAGCCAGCGCGGAAGACCACGTTATCTAGACGAGTTTCAAGAATGATTAGAAGGTTGTCACCAGTCTTA
>CAILSO010000003.1 GCA_903836945.1 uncultured Actinomycetes bacterium
AACCCGAAGTGTTCGACCACTTGGAGTTCCGGCCGCGATTCGAAGAGTTACTTCATCGCCATCTAGCGTTGGAACTTTTACATCTGCCCCCAGCGCTGCCTCACTAAAAGTTACTGGCAGAGTCATAAGCAGATTCAAATCCTTGCGAGTAAAGACAGGATGCTTAACAACATTAACTGTTATATATAAATCTCCTGGTCCGGCTTTGCCCGGTGAACCACGACCCTTTAACTTTATTTTTGCACCATCGTTGATTCCAGCAGGAACTCTGGTGGTTACCGTCGTTGGATTTGAACCTTGTGGCGCCAACTTTAAGTTGAGTTCAGTACCAAAGATTGAATCTCTAAACGAGATTGTGGTCTGCGATTCAAGATCGGCGCCACGTCGTGCTTGACGTGCACCACCACCAAAGAGCGTTGAGAAAATATCCTGTGGCGCGCCATTACCAAAGAGATCGGAATAGTCCGCACCTTGGAAGCCACCGTTGAAATTTCCACCACTTGGGCCACCGCGAGGAATACGACCAGATTTAAATGCGCTTCGCATCTCATCATATTCAGCGCGCTTCTTATCATCGGAGAGCACTTCATAAGCTTCAGACACTTCCTTGAAGCGCTCTTCTAATCTCTTATCGCCCTTGGTTTTATCTGGGTGAAGTTCTCTAGCAAGTTTGCGGTACTGCTTTTTTACAGCAGAGGCATCATCGCTTTTTTTCACGCCAAGGATCGTGTACAAATCCTTCTCATAAAGATCTTTGGCGGCCATGGTTACTCCGGATCTGTGACAGAAACCCGAGCTGGGCGAATCACGCGATCTTTAAATTTATAACCTGGTTGCAGAATTTGCGTAGCAAGTGTCTCCGTAACTTCACTTGAGGTTGAGTGCATCAACGCTTCATGAATTTGTGGATCGAAAGGAACATTTACATCGGCAAATTTGGTTAGACCAAGCTTTGTCGTGATTGCGGTGAGTTGATCAGCCACTGCCTTAAAGCCACCGGTTAATTCACCATGCTCTTCTGCTCTTGCAATATCGTCAAGAACTGGAAGTAACTCGGCAACAACGAGTGATGTGGAGATCTCATGTGCGGTCAATCGATCGCGATCTACGCGCTTACGATAATTTGCATACTCGGCCTGTAGTCGTTGTAAGTCAGCGGTAAGCGCCGCGACTTCATCAACTACAACTCCAGCTTCTGCCAACGCTTCGTTGACAGCGTCAGAGAGCTCTTGTTCAGAGCTCTCTGGTACTGCATTTGTATCTTCAGTCATTATTCCTCGACGATTTCAGCATCTTGCACGCCATCTTCAGCCTTTGGTTGTTCAGCTGCTGCAGCATTAGCTGCATAAAGTGCGGCGCCAAGTTGTTGTGAAAGTTCGGAAACCTTCTCAGTAGAACTCTTGATTGCTGATAAGTCAGTTCCTTCAAGCGCCTTCTTTAGGTCAGCGATTGCAGTTTCAACTTCGGCGCGCTTTTCAGCGTTCTCGCCTTCCTTGAACTTATCTTCATTATCTTTCAAGAACTTCTCGGTTTGATAAACAAGTGAGTCGCCAGTGTTGCGCACTTCGGCCTCTTCACGACGTTGCTTATCTTCTTCAGCGTGAGCTTCAGCATCCTTCATCATGCGATCAATCTCTTCCTTAGAAAGAGCTGATCCACCTGTGATGGTCATTGATTGTTCTTTACCAGTACCAAGATCCTTGGCTGATACGTGAACAATTCCATTCGCATCGATGTCGAAGGTAACTTCAATTTGTGGAATACCACGAGGCGCTGGAGCGATTCCTGTTAATTCGAACATGCCAAGTCGCTTGTTATAAGCAGCCATTTCACGCTCGCCTTGGAAGGCTTGAATCTGCACAGCTGGTTGATTGTCATCAGCAGTTGTGAAAATTTCAGATCGCTTGGTTGGGATCGTTGTATTACGTTCGATCAACTTAGTCATAACGCCACCCTTGGTTTCGATACCAAGTGAAAGTGGAGTTACATCTAGGAGAAGAACATCTTTTACTTCACCCTTAAGTACACCCGCTTGAAGCGCAGCACCTACTGCAACTACTTCATCAGGATTTACGCCCTTGTTAGGTTCCTTGCCGCCAGTTAGATCACGAACGAGATCTACAACAGCTGGCATACGAGTTGAACCACCAACAAGTACTACGTGATCGATATCTGCAATAGGAATTCCAGCATCCTTAAGGACCGCTTGGAATGGCTTCTTACATCGTTCTAGTAGATCGGCGGTCATTCCTTGGAATTGTGCGCGAGTTACGGTCTCATCCAAGAACAGTGGATTCTTTTCAGTATCAACTGTGATGTATGGAAGATTGATTGAGGTCTGTTGTGATGATGAAAGTTCGATCTTTGCCTTTTCAGCAGCTTCGCGAACACGTTGCATCGCCATCTTATCTTTTGTTAAATCGATGCCGTTTTTAGCAGCAAAAGTCTTAACTAAGTAATCAACTAGTGATTGATCCCAGTCATCGCCGCCAAGGTTGTTATCACCATTGGTTGCTTTAACTTCAACAACACCATCGCCGATTTCTAGAAGTGAAACATCGAAGGTTCCACCACCAAGGTCGAATACGAGAATGGTTTGTTCTGCATCGCCCTTATCTAAACCATAGGCAAGTGCGGCAGCTGTTGGCTCGTTAACAATACGAAGTACATTAAGTCCGGCGATTTCGCCAGCCTCTTTAGTTGCTTGACGTTGTGCATCATTGAAATATGCAGGAACTGTAATTACTGCATCGGTAACAGTGTCACCAAGAAAAGCTTCGGCATCACGCTTTAGCTTCATCAAGATACGTGCTGAAATTTCTTGTGGGGTGTACTTCTTGCCATCGATGTCCATGGTCCATGAAGTTCCCATATGGCGCTTTACGGAACGGATTGTGCGCTCAACGTTAGTTACAGATTGACGCTTTGCAACTTCACCGACGAGCACCTCGCCATTCTTGGCAAATGCCACGATTGAAGGTGTGGTTCTTGCGCCTTCCGCGTTTGCGATTACTGAAGGTTCGCCACCTTCAAGAACTGAAACGCAACTATTTGTTGTTCCTAAGTCGATTCCGACTGCTCTAGCCATTTATTACTCCTTATTTCTTGGATTTTTAATCCTCGGACCGTTTTACGAGGGCCCACCTCTGAATTCTCGAGCCTTGAGTCGCCCTTTGTCAAAAGATTGAGCCAGTTGGACTCAACTCGAGTTGATTATGGAACACCCAGAAATCAGGATCTATTCCCGACTGGAGTTAGCTTTCAACCGTGCGGCGGCCCTCAAAGGCGCGGCCCAAGGTGACTTCATCGGCATATTCGAGGTCGCCACCGACCGGCAGGCCAGATGCCAGGCGGGAGATCTTGATGCCCATGGGTTTTAAAAGTCTAGATAGATAGGTCGCGGTCGCTTCGCCTTCAAGGTTGGGGTCAGTTGCGATGATGACTTCTTGAATTTCGGTAGCGCCAAGGCGAGTTAGGAGTTCTCGGATTCGCAAATTCTCTGGACCAATTCCATCAATAGGAGAGATTGCACCACCAAGTACATGGTACTTCCCGCGAAATTCGCGAGTCTTCTCGATTGCAATTACATCTTTACTCTCTTCAACAACACAAATTGTTGAACCATCACGCCTTGGATCACGGCAGATGCGACAGAGTTCTTCTTCGGAAAGATTCCCGCATTCGGTACAGAACTTCACGCGCTCTTTTACAGTACGAAGAACTTCAACAAGTCGGGTTGTATCCACGCGTTCGGATTGAATAATATGAAAAGCGATTCGTTGTGCTGATTTGGGACCAATGCCCGGCAATCGCCCTAACTCATCAATTAAATCTTGAATCGCACCCTCATACATTAATTAGCCACCGATTAATCTTTATGAGTTTCGCTAATTACTTTTGCACCGAGTTCGCGCATCAATAATTCTTGGCCGCTCATGGCATCGGCATCAGATGGATCTTCCATCGTTCGTGCCGAAACTGGAGCATTAACTGTCGTGTCGACAACGCATTCAATCTTTAGATCTAATCCAGTCACATCAACAAAAGCCGCGCGAAGGATCTCATCACTTCCCGATCGCATAAATGAATCGCGTGCTCCGGCATTAATAATTCCAATTGTAATTGCCTTATCGTCTACTGCTAATACATGTGCGCTGGCACTTAACAACGACCAAGTAAGTCGGCGACGCTTCTTAACATTCTCGATGACATCAGGCCAGAGTCTACGTAGCGCTGCAACATCTAGTGGACCGGTTGGTTTATTTGGATTTGGCTTTGGTGGTGCTTGGCGAATCGGAGCTACCTTCTCTGCGACAACTTCTTCCTTTATTTCTGGTGCTTCGGGAGTGATTGCAGCTTTTACTTCAGCAACTTTTTGCGCAACGCTCTCTTTCTTTACAACCGGCGCAGCTTCATTGTGGACTTCATTTGAAATCGAACCGACGCGTTCTAACCGTTCTATTCTGGAAACTAAACCAAGGTCATCGCCACCGGGAAGCAAGATTCGGCCGCAGATTAATTCCAGCATCAATCTCGGCGCGGTTGCACCACGCATAGAAGTAAGCCCGGCCGCGACAATATCGGCGCTTCGGATCAGATTCGCGGTTCCAATTATGTTTGCTTGACCACGCATTCGTTCTAGTTGATCTTCTGGGTACTCCCGCAAAATATGTGAGGCGTTATCTTCAACAGCTCCGACAATAATTAAATCGCGAAGGCGTTCTAGAAAATCTTGAGTGAAGCGACGGGGGTCGTGGCCTGATTCAATAAGTCGATCAATCGTCTTAAATAAAGTAGCGGAATCTTTGGCAGCCATGGCATCAATAGCCTCATCTAGCAAAGCCCCATCGGTGTAGCCGAGCAGTTGAATTGCAATCTCATAGGTAACTCCGGCACTACCTGCGCCCGCCAACAATTGTCCAAGTACTGAAAGAGCATCACGTACTGAGCCACCAGATGCCCGAACAACTAGCGGGATAACTCCTTTGGCAACCTTTATGCCTTCAGCGTTACAAATCTTCTCCAGGTGCGCAGCCAAGATTCCAGGCGGAACCAATCGGAATGGATAGTGATGGGTTCTAGAACGAATGGTTGAGATTAATTTTTCGGGTTCGGTTGTTGCAAATATGAAAAGAACATGTGGTGGTGGCTCTTCAACAACTTTTAACAGTGCATTGGCCGCACCACTACCAAGCTGGTGAGCCTCGTCAATAATATAAATCTTGTAGCGAGAATTTACAGGTGCAAAGAATGCTTTATCTCGAAGTTCGCGAGCATCATCAACTAATCCGTGAGTGGCTGCATCAATTTCAATTACATCGATAGAACCAGGGCCGTTGGCAACCAAATCTTTGCAAGATTGACATTCGCCACATGGCGTTGGGGTTGGACCTTTTTCACAATTAAGTGAGCGCGCCATAATGCGAGCGCTAGAAGTTTTTCCGCAACCACGTGGACCAGAGAATAAATAAGCGTGATGTACTTTTCCTGATTGCAACGCATTTGATAGCGGCTCAGTGACATGTTCTTGACCGATTACTTCGGCAAAAGTTGAGGGGCGATATTTACGATACAAAGCTAACGACATCGCACTCCCTCTCCTTTAATAGTCTCAATCTAAATCTTGGGTCCCTTCGCACACCCGCCAGAGCGCACCTACCCTTGCTGCCTTCCAGCCCTGGGGGAGTTCAGTACGGTAGCGCCGTACGAAGGAACTGCGGGTAATCATAGTTATTAGAAGTTAGTAGCACTGATCAACACCGATACGCTTACTCCCCTCGGGAGGATTCGCATAGCGGCCGAGTGCGCACGCTTGGAAAGCGTGTATAGGGAAACCTATCGAGGGTTCAAATCCCTCATCCTCCGCCAGAATTTTCAATCGAGTTAATCGACCCTTCACATATTTAGTAGCATCAAGGTGGAGGATTCGCATAGCGGCCGAGTGCGCGCGTCTCGAACACGCGTAGACGAAAGTCTCGAGGGTTCAAATCCCTCATCCTCCGCCAATAGTTACTAGAACTGGGCACTGTTACTCGGACTAAATCTCGACTCCGATGTATTTTGTTTCTAGAAATTCGTGGATGCCATGAAAGCCGCCTTCGCGACCCAAGCCAGATTGTTTGAATCCGCCAAATGGTGCAGCTGGATCTGAGATAACTCCGCGATTGATCGCAACCATTCCCGATTCGATTGCCTCTGCGGTTTTAATTGCACGCTTTAAATCAGATGAATAAACATAACTAATTAGTCCAAATTCGGTGGCATTTGCAAGTGCAATCGCTTCTTCGTCATTTTCAAATGTAACAACGGGAGCAACGGGTCCAAATACTTCGTGGTTTAAAATTGGATTTTCTTTAGTAACAGAAATGACTGTTGCGGGATAGAAGGCGCCCGCACCTTCGGGTGTTTTTCCACCAAGTTCAAGTTTTCCCCCAGCAGCAACGCTAGCATCAACTAATTCCGCAATTTTGTTACGTTCCTTAATTGAAACTGAAGCTCCTAATTGCGCACCTTCCTCTAAGCCCGGTGCAACTTTGAGCGCGCCCATGGCCTTTGCGAATTTAGTTGTGAATTCCTCTGCCACGCTCTTTGCGACAATGAATCTATTGGCTGCAGTACATGCTGCACCACCATTTCGCATCTTTGCAATCATGGCGCCAGCTACGGCATCATCGATATTTGCATCAGCTAAAACAACAAAAGGTGCATTGCCACCTAATTCCATTGATGTACGAAGAACGCAATCAGCTGATTCCTTTAGCAATACTCGACCAACTTCAGTTGAACCAGTGAATGAAAGGTTTCGAACTCTTGGATCGTGAAGCATCTTTGAAATCATTGGGCCGGTTTTTGAAGGCAAAATTAGGTTTACGACGCCAGCTGGGACTCCAGCTCTCTCCAAAATATCAATAATTGCGAGCGCGGTCAGAGGTGTTTCAGAAGCCGGTTTTAAAATCATGGTGCAACCAGCGGCAAGTGCTGGGCCAATTTTTCGAGTGGCCATCGCAGCTGGGAAATTCCAAGGAGTGATGAGTAGCGAAACACCAATTGGTTGGTGCGTAACTAAAATTCTCTTATCGCCCGATGGCGCCATACGAAAATCACCAGGTGTGCGCACTGCTTCCTCTGAGAACCAGCGAAAGAATTCAGCGGCATAGGCGATCTCGCCCTTGGCATCGGAGAAAACCTTGCCGTTCTCCATCGAAGTTAACTTTGCAAGGTGATCGCTTTCGGCAATCATTAATTCAAATGCTTTACGTAGTATTTCTGCCCGGACTCTTGGCGCAGTCTTTGACCAAGTTACAAAGGCCCTATCGGCCGCGGCAACTGCCGCATCACACTGACTCTCTCCTGCAGTGGCAACCTCGGCAATAACCTCACCATTACTTGGGTCTATTACTGGGATGGTTCCATCGCCTTTAACCCATTTGCCATCGATATATAGGTCGGTTTTCAATTGCATGCGGCAAGCATACGCCTGCCGGGGGAAGTAAAATCGGTAGCCTATAAGTGCCTAATTAACGAGAAGAGTGATTCGTGCCTAAATCTTGGACCGACGACGCCCCAGAACCAAAGGTGTTACAGGAGCATTCTCATTTAAAAGATCCACTTTCATATCGAATTAAAAAAGCCTTTTTGGGCAATCCATTAAATCGGCATTCACTTTCACACCAAAGATTAAGTAAGCGCTTTGCACTTGGAATTTTATCCTCGGATTGTATTTCTTCATCAGCATATGGTTCAGAACAGATTTTGATTGCTTTGCTTCCGGCCTTCGGCTTGGCAGCTTTCGGAATCTTGATGCCGATGACAATGGTTGTACTGGCAGTTCTAATTATTATTACTTTTTCTTACCGCGAAGTTGTACAGATTTATACAAAATCTGGTGGTGCCTACGTAGTTTCGAGGGATAACTTAAGTCCCCTAATCGCCCAGCTCGCTGCTGTTGCGTTAATGCTCGACTACATCGTGACTGTCGCAATTCAATCTTCGGCCGGTATCGATGCCGTTATTTCGACATTCACAAATTTGCAGCCATATAAAATTTGGATGACCCTTGCTGTAATTGCAATTCTTACCTTTGGAAATCTGCGCGGTGTGAAAGAAGCAGGTGCCGCCTTTGCGCTCCCAACATACCTATTTATTTTCTCTTTGTTAGTAGTTTTTGGAATGGGTATCTATCGCTCTATCACTGGTCATTTAACTAAATATGACCCAACCACGTTGCATGGTGCGGTTGCTATCGGGCATGCCAAAGGACTTTTAAATTTTGCGGCAATATTTATTCTGCTTCGTGCTTTTGCTAATGGCGGCTCTTCACTTACGGGGCTTGAAGCAATCTCTGATGGTGTTGCCCTCTTCAAGGCGCCTGAAGGTGTTAATGCTCGTAAGACTCTTTTAGCAATGAGCGCAATTCTTGGCACAATGGTTTTTGGTGTCTCCTATTTTGCTCATGCTACTTATTCAACGCCTTACACAGCTGGTTCGCCAACCGTAATCTCTCAAGTTGCAAAAGCAACTTTAGGTAGTGGCACATTTGGCTCAGTCTTCTTTTATGTAGTTCAAGCAGCGACCATGTTGATTCTGATTACCGGTGCAAATACCGCGTATTCAGGTTTTCCATATCTAGTTAATTTCGTGGCAAATGATGGCTTTTTACCTCGTCAATTAACAAAGCGCGGCCACCGGCTGGCCTTCTCAAACGGCATTATTTTGCTTGCCTCTGTCGCAACCGTATTGGTCTTAATAACAAAGGCATCGGTAGATCATCTAGTTGCCTTCTACGCGCTAGGTGTCTTCACCGGTTTCACACTTGTTGGATTTGGAATGGCCAAGCGCGCGTTGAACCATAAGGACGCTGGATGGCGATATCGGTATGTCATTAACACTATTTCCGGCGTTGTTTCATTTGTAATTATTATTATTTTTGCGGTTGTTAAGTTCACTGAAGGTGCTTGGGTAATTATCACGATCACCCCAATTTTGGTAATGGTTCTCCTTCGTTTAAATCGTCAATATCGTAAAGAACAAGCGGCTCTAATTGTCAGCGCTGAGAAGGCTCGAGCAACGGCTATTCCTCGCCACGATGTAACAGTTCTGATTGATAACGTTGATCTAGCAACCGTCGGCTCTATTCGATATGCGCGCAGTTTAAATCCTCGTCATTTAACAGCGGTCCACTTTGTTATTGATGATCAGCGAGCAGAAGATATATCAACAGCATGGGCTGCCAATCCTGGACTTTCTGATGTACCACTAGAAATGATTGACTGCCCTGATCGAAGATTGCCAAATGCCGCTGTGGATTATGCAATCCGCGCTACCTCATCTCCGGATGTTGAATTAACGCTTCTACTTCCTCGTAGATCGTATTCACCATTCTTGGGTCGCTTACTTCACGATCAAACCGCAGAAGATATCGCTGCCCCTATCTCACAACTTTCGCGAGTTGTCGCGACAATTATTCCTTTTGACGTTGAAAAGATTTTGAGTAATTCAATTGCGTTAGTTCCTGCTGCAAAGAAAGTTGTTGCTGAAGAGAAGGTTGAAGCAGTTAAGAAGTTCCCACTTCCAAAGGCAGTTGATGAGCCAGGTCCAGTGAGTCACTACAACGAAAATATCTTGCCAATTGAAAAGGCAACTTGGCGCAAGCGAGCACATGTTCGTGGTCAGGTGACTTCAATTCTTACTGCGCCAACTGGTGGTGCACCTCGCGTTGATGTCGAAGTTTGGGATGCAACTGGTGGGATTACTTTGCAATTCTTAGGCCGTAGAGAAATTGCCGGACTTGAAGTCGGTTCAACTATCTGCGCTGAAGGCATGGTCGGCGAAGATGAGGGCTCGCTAACTATTTTGAATCCTTCGTACGAGATCGTTATTTAAAGCTATATGACGCTTGCATTTAAGACCTTCGCCATAAGTGATTTGGGCTTACAGCGAGAAGGAAATGAGGATGCGGCGCTCTTCTCATCCAAGTTAGTGGCAGTCGCAGATGGCATGGGTGGCCATGCTGGTGGCGAAGTAGCATCGAGTATTGCCATTAAGGCGCTAGCCGATTTAATTCCGGTCTTTAATGATTCAAAAGTCGATGCTGACTCGAAGGAAGATTTATTTTTAAATATTCCTTTTGAAATTGATTCACAGATCTCCGAGAAATCCAAAGAAAATCCCGAACTATCGGGAATGGGAACAACCCTTACTGCGATCTATTTAGATGAGAACACGATAGAACTTCTACACATTGGTGACTCCCGTTGTTACTCGGTGACTAACGGCAAACTTCAACAATTGAGTTATGACCATACAGTCATGCAAGAATTGTTAGATCAGGGACGTTTAAGCGCTGATGAAGTTTTCAACCATCCGCAACGTTCTTTGCTAACTCAAGCGCTGATGGGTGATTCGGGTATCGATCCAATTCTCTTGGTTCACGAAGTAAAGCTTGGCGATAAATTCCTGCTCTGCAGTGATGGGCTAACCGGATATCTTTCTGATCTGGAAATTTCAAAGCTAGCAAAGAAATATGATGATCAAGAATTACTTGATCACTTACTTGAAGCCACAAAGGCTAAGGGCGCGCCGGATAATGTGACCGTGCTTCTAGTAGAAGTTGTTTCAGCAGATCACTCCACTTCAGTTACTTTGATTGGAGCGGCTAATGAGTAAAGTTTTTGGTGGTCGTTATCAAATAGGCGAGATGATCGGCACGGGTGGCATGGCCGATGTCTATCTTGGTGAGGATCAACGTTTATCGCGAAAAGTAGCGGTTAAGGTTTTACGCAGTGACTTGGCGAAGGATCCATCTTTCTTATCTCGATTCAAGAAAGAGGCGCTAGCTGCAGCTGGTTTAAATCATTCTGGAATTGTTGCAGTTTATGATTCTGGCGAAGAAGGAAATAACTCTTACATAGTTATGGAGTTAGTAAGCGGAATTACCTTGCGCGAAATGCTCAAGAGCCACACACCAATTGAAAGCGATCGCGCAATCAGAATTGTGGTTGGCGTCCTTGATGCACTGGAATATTCACATCGGAATGGAATTATCCATCGTGATATTAAGCCTGGAAATATCATGCTTACCGATGGTGGCGATGTGAAGGTGATGGATTTCGGTATTGCTCGGGCGATGGATGACATCGGTGCGACGATGACAAATACTTGGAATGTAGTTGGTACCGCGCAGTATCTTTCACCAGAACAGGCCACCGGTGAGGTTGCTGATCTTCGAAGTGATATTTACTCGGTTGGTTGTCTGCTCTACGAATTGTTGACCGGTAAGCCGCCATTTACTGGAGATACGCCAGTAGCTATTGCCTACCAACATGTTTCAGCTCCATTAATTCCACCTTCGCAAATTAATCCAGAGCTAGATGCAAATTTAGACACCATTCTTTCTGTCGCATTGGCTAAGGATCCAAAGGATCGCTATCAAAGCGCGCAAAGTATGTTGGAGGATCTACAACTTGTTCTGCGGGGCGAGCCAATCACCACCAAGATTAAGAAGTTAGTTCCAAAACGGAACCGTTTTATTCTTGCCGCCGCAGGAGTAACTTTTTTTGCACTAGTTGGTCTGGCCTTCACCTTCATGAATGGAAAAGCGCCTGGGCCGATTATTCAAATCCCAAATGTTGTTGGCTTAACGCAAGATCAAGCCAGTGCCTTGCTAAATGGTTACACCATTAACTTTCAACATGCACCAGATTCTAGAATTCCAAAGGATCGAATAGCTTCACAACTTCCGCTTGCAATGGCAAAGGTACAAAAGGGGTCGAGTGTTACTTTGACTATCTCCGATGGTCCTGGCGATACGACGGTGCCGGCAAATTTAATTAATCTAACTTTAGAAGAAGCCCGTAATGAAATAACTGCAGCTGGTTTGGTTATTGCACAAATAGTGCCAGTTAATTCCAGCGCCCAACCCGGTACGGTGATTCAAGTTTCCCCAGATCCTGGTTCAACGATTTCTGCTGGCAGTGGTTTAATTCTGCAAATTGCAAGTGGAAGTATTCAAGTTCCAAATTTGGTTGGGTTAACTGGAATTGAAGCCCAGACTGTTTTAACACAATCAGGCTTTTTGATTAAAGAGATAACGGCTTATGATCAAACACAGGCAATTGGTTTAGTTTTAGCGCAGGCACCTGCTGCGGGCTCGACACAATCAATTGGATCGCAAGTAACAATTACGGTTAATAAACAGAATTAATTACGAGCAACGACTGGTGATAATCCAGCGCTGCGTTTTCTTGCATCAAGATCACCGCAGGCAACTAACCAGTTGCCTAGCATTTGATGTCCATATTCAGTTAGTACGGATTCTGGGTGAAATTGCACGCCAGAAATCGGCAGGGTTTTGTGTTGAATAGCCATGATGACGCCCGAGTCAGTGCTGCCAACTACTTCAAGTTCATCTGGAACACTCGCGCTTTCTATGGCCAATGAGTGATAACGAGTTGCAGTAAAGGGATCTGGAATATCAGCCAAGACGCCATGACCATTGTGATGAACTACAGAAGTCTTTCCATGAAGAAGTTCTGGAGCTCTAGAAACCTTGGCGCCGAAGGCAACACCGATTGCTTGGTGCCCGAGGCATACGCCAAATAATGGAATCTTATTTTTAGCGGCATATTTAATCATCGCAATACTTACACCGGCTTCTTCTGGAGTGCCCGGCCCAGGTGAAACTAATACGCCATCGAATTCTTTCGCCATCTCAACATTGACTTCATCATTGCGAAGTACAGTGCAATCAGCACCAAGTTGGCCTAAATACTGAACTAGGTTGTAGACAAAGGAATCGTAGTTATCTATAACTAAAATTCGCTTTGACGTTGAACTCATTTACTTACTGAATTCTTTAGCAACCAACTCGGCGATCTGCGCGGTATTTAGCGCCGCACCTTTACGTAAGTTATCGCCACATAGAAATAGATCTAATGAATGGGAATCATCTAAAGATTGGCGAACGCGACCAACCCATGTTGGATCTGTTCCGACGACATCAGCAGGGGTTGGGAATAAATGATTTGCTGGATCATCTACCAACTTAACTCCATCAGCCTTATTCAAAATTTTCTGCGCAGCCTTGCGGGTAACTTTCTTCTTGAAAGTAGCGTGCACTGCAAGTGAGTGAGTTGTAAGTACTGGAACTCGGACGCAGGTGGCTGAAACTTTAAGCTTCTTCATTCCTAGAATTTTGCGAGACTCATTTCGAACTTTTAACTCTTCGGAAGAATAACCCTCTTCTTTCAATGAACCAGCCCAAGGAACCACATTCAAAGCTAATGGCGCCGGAAATGGACCATTGTCTTTAATGTGTTGGCGTGAATCTCCCGCGGTATCGCCTGAGTTAGTTCCGGCAACGGCAGAAATCTGCGCGCGCAAAGTATCGATACCCGATTGACCAGCACCTGAAGCCGCTTGATATGAAGCAACAACTAATTCTTTTAGACCAAACTCCTTGTTTAGTGCGCCCATCGCAACGATCATGGAGAGTGTGGTGCAGTTTGGATTTGAAATAATTCCCTTTGGTCGCTTCTTGGCATCCTTTGGATTTACCTCTGGAACAACAAGTGGCACATCTGGATCCATTCGGAAGGCGCCAGAATTATCTACAACAACTGCGCCGCGTGCCGCAGCAATTGGACCCCACTCAGCTGAGATCTCATCTGGCACATCAAACATTGCGATATCGATGCCATCAAATGCTTCCGGAGATAGCGCGACAACAGTTAGCTCTTCACCGCGGCAAACCAGTTTCTTTCCAGCACTTCTTGCCGAAGCAATTAATCTGATCTCACCATAGACATTTGGTCGCTTACTTAAAATATCTAGCATTACGGTTCCGACTGCGCCGGTAGCGCCTACAACAGCAAGGGTTGGAAGGCTCTTACTCATCTTCCGGTACCTCCGTAAACAACTGCTTCGACTTGATCGGTATCTAATTCAAATGCGGTGTGTGCCGCCTTAACGCCTTTCTCTAAATCTTCCTGGCGGCAGATAATTGAAATACGAATTTCAGAAGTTGAAATCATTTCGATGTTGACGCCGGCATCAGCCAAGCATGCAAAGAAGGTAGCGGTGACTCCTGGGTGGGAACGCATTCCTGCACCAACCAATGAGAGCTTTCCGATTTGATCATCGTATTGAATTGAGGCAAATCCAATTTCACCTTGAATACGTTGCAAGATCGAAGTTGCTTCTGCACCTTCCGACTTTGGGAGCGTAAAAGAAATATCTGTTAAACCAGTGGCGGCGGCAGAAACATTCTGCACAATCATGTCGATATTGATATCGGCGTCGGCGATTGCTTGGAAGATGCGCGCTGCAACACCAGAACGGTCAGGGACTCCAATAACGGTTACTTTCGCCTCACTCTTATCGTGTGCGATTCCCGCGATGATTGCTTGCTCCATATTGCTCTCTCCCCCCGGGTGGTCTTTAACTACCCAAGTTCCTTCGTTATTTGAAAATGATGATCGGACATGTATTGGTAGATCAAAGCGGCGGGCATATTCAACGCAACGAAGGTGTAACACCTTTGCGCCGGATGCTGCTAATTCCAACATCTCTTCATATGTGACTGTCTTTAATTTTCTCGCAGATGGAACAACTCGTGGATCGGCCGAAAAGATTCCATCAACATCGGTATAGATTTCACAAACATCTGCTTCTAAAGCAGCAGCTAGTGCGACGGCAGTTGTGTCAGATCCACCACGACCAAGGGTTGTTACATCTTTTGTCTCTTGATTAATTCCTTGAAAGCCGGCAACGATTGCGATCGCACCATCGTTTAGCGCCTCAGTTATTCGACCAGGCGCAACATCGATGATGCGCGCTTTGCCATGTGTTGATGTTGTAAGGACTCCGGCTTGCGATCCAGTGAAGGATCTAGCCTCATGTCCAAGATTTCCAATTGCCATTGCCAAGAGCGCCATTGAGATTCGCTCTCCGGCCGTTAGCAACATATCTAACTCGCGACCATTTGGAAGTGGCGATACTTGATTAGCAAGATCCAAGAGTTCGTCGGTCGTATCGCCCATGGCCGATACGACTACAACGACTTGGTGGCCAGCTTTTTTGGTGGCCACGATTCGATTGGCGACTCGCTTTAGCCCTTCGGCATCAGCGACGGAAGAGCCGCCATATTTCTGCACAATCAAACCCATGGGATTAATAATGAACCATAATCTAAATCGATGTAACTGAATATAGGGACTTTCTCATATAGTGATACGGCCGAGCCTCTCACATAATGAGATAAATACCCATCGCAAATCCGCCCGCTCAACCGGCCGGCGCTCTAGCCTTAACTCATGACCCTCCTTGGCGCCCTGGCTTACCTGATCTCCATCGTAGCGATTGCTGCAATCGCAATACGGTCAATAACTTTACTTGAACGAATCAGCGCCGGGCAGAGCGATCCGCGCAGATTCGATAACAAGAAGGCCAGATTTAATTCTGCCTTTAAAGAGATTCTTACTCACACCAAGATGCTTCGTTTTACTGGATCGGGCATAGCCCATTGGTTTGTCATGGTGGGCTTTGTTTCGCTCCTAGGAACTCTAGTAACAGCTTATGGTCAGATCGTAAATCCTTCATTCACCCTGCCACTGATTGGTAATTGGACTCCGTATCGCTTCTTCGTTTTATTTATCGCGTGGACAACCGGCATCGGAATCGTTGCCTTAATCGGAATTCGCCAAGTAACTCGCTTTGTACACACGAGCAGAACCTCGCGCTTTCTCGGTTCGGGTTCTTGGAAAGCTTATTATGTTGAAGCAACAATTCTTGCGATTGTATTTTGTGTAATTCTTCTAGATCGCGCAGAACATCAAAGTTATATCGACCAATCACAAATTCAATTAATTGCCGCAATAAAGATTATAGTTTCGATGGTTTGGTTTATTGTCATTGCAATAAATCTAACTATGGGGGTTGCTTGGCATAGATTCTTAGCACCTTTCAACATTTTCTTTAAGAGAAATCTTGATGCTACCCCCGCCCTTGGTGAGCTTCCAGAGATGTATTCGCATGGCAAGCCAATTAACTTCGAAGATCCAAGTGAAGATGATGTATTTGGAATCGGAAAGAGCGCGGATATTTCTTGGAAGGGCTTGCTTGATATGGCGAGCTGTACTGAATGTGGTCGCTGCCAATCTCAATGTCCGGCATGGCATACCGATAAACCGCTCTCACCAAAGTTACTTATTATGGCGATGCGAGATCACGCATTAACCAATTTAGATGGCGCCAAAGCAGAGGAACCCATTGTTGGAAATATTATTTCGCCGGATGTTCTATGGTCATGTACCTCCTGTGGCGCCTGCGTAAATGAATGTCCGGTTGATATCGAACATATCGACCACATCGTAAATATGCGCCGTTTCCAAGTTTTAGTTGAGTCAGAATTCCCAACTGAACTTGGTACCACCTTTAAGAATCTAGAAAAGGCTGGCAATCCATGGGGCGCAAATAGAACTGATCGCGATGGTTGGATCGCTGAATGCGACTTTCCAATTAGAGTCATTGAGGATGTAATTCCCGAAGATGTTGAATATTTATTCTGGGTTGGCTGTGCTGGTGCCTACGAAGAGCGCGCCAAGAAGACCACAAAGGCTGTCGCCGAACTTCTTTATATGTCTGGCACAACTTTTGGTGTTTTAGGTAAGCGCGAGACCTGTTCTGGTGACCCGGCCCGCAGAGCCGGAAACGAATTCCTTTACCAAATACTTTCAAGAGAAAATATTGAAACTCTGCAAGAGACTTTTGGTTCGCGCGGAGTTAAGAAGGTTGTAGTTACCTGTCCTCATTGCTTTACAACGATTGGCCGTGATTACAAACAGCAGGGCTTTGAATTGCAGATGGTTCACCACACTCAATTACTTAATACCTTGATTAAGGAAGGAAAGCTTAAAACTAGTCCGCATAAGTCTGATCAAAAACTTACCTATCATGACCCTTGTTACCTCGGTCGTCACAATCAGATTTATCAACCACCACGTGAGCTTCTGGAATCAACCGGCGTTGAGATTACTGAGATGCCACGAAATCAAGATCGTTCATTTTGTTGTGGCGCCGGCGGTGGTCGAATGTGGATGGAGGAGACGCTCGGAACAAGAATTAACTTAAACCGAGTTGATGAAGCGATTGCAACTGGTGCCGATCAAGTTGCGGTGGCTTGTCCATTCTGCCGCGTGATGGTTTCTGATGGAATGACCGCCCGTGAATCTTCAACTGAAGTTTTAGATGTTGCTCAAGTTCTTTTGAAAAACATCAAGGCGTAGGTAATTACAAAACCGCCTACTAACCCACCGACGTGGGCATGCCAATCAATACCTGGCAGGACAAAGGTAATTATTAGGTTGACGATCACAACGCCAATTACATTTTGGTAATTAGCACCGGCCTTCTTTCCAATTACCACTAGCGCTGCAAATAATCCGAAGATCGCGCCAGAGGCGCCAACTGCATATTGATTGTGTGGCCCGAGGAAGACCGAAGCGAGTGAGGCTGTGACCAGCGAGAATAAAAATATAATCGCAAAACGAATTTGTCCAACAAATCGCTCCACGCTCTCACCGATTGAATACAAGGCGAGCATGTTAAAAATTAAATGCATCCAACCCGCGTGAACCAGTGCCACCGTAAAGATTCGATACCACTGGCCAGTATGCACGCCTGGAAAATATCCATTTGCATACTGTCCACCGTAAAAGAGTGCGAGCTTGCTCTGCAGATCTGGCAGTAAATAAGTTGTAATTAAAAAGGTGCCAGAAATTAAAACAATCAGTGAGGTAGTCAGCGATTGTTTTTGGCGCATTTACAAACTATTCGGAGATAGTTACAGATTCGATTTTGATTGCCTGAACTGGGCGGTCCTGGCCACCAGTCTTAACGCCGGCAATCGCATCGACAACCTTTTGTGACGCGGCATCTTTAACTTCACCGAAGATGGAGTGCTTGCGATTTAACCAAGCAGTCTCGGCTACGGTAATGAAGAATTGTGAACCATTTGTTCCGGGTCCCGCATTAGCCATTGCTAGTAGATATGGACGATCAAAATTTAACTCTGGGTGGAATTCATCAGCAAAGCGATAGCCCGGTCCACCAGTTCCATTTCCAAGTGGATCGCCACCTTGGATCATGAAGTTCGCGATAACGCGGTGAAATACGGTTCCATCATAAAGATTCTTAGTTGTCTTCTCGCCAGTAATTGGATCAACCCATTCACGCTTCCCCGTTGCAAGTTCTACAAAGTTTGCAACGGTCTTTGGTGCATGATTTGGAAAAAGTTCAACGACGATATCGCCCATGCTGGTGTGAAGGGTTGCGGTAGACATAACTATCTCTTCTCTCTTAGAAACTAACGTGTTACTCGATAAAGGTTAAGGGGCAAGAGTAGCGCAACCCCGATAGGTAGCGCCCACCAAGCATTCATCCGCGAATGAACCAGCAGGTTTGTTGCCTCCATGCTCGCCAAGATAATGGCAAAGCCAATTAGGTCATCGCCAATTAAGAAGTCATACCAAAAATAAGCAAAGTCCTTAATTAACTTCTTAAAACCTCGATCACTCATAATGATTTCTTCATCTACATCATCAAAATCTGAGGTATCGCTCTCTGCCTTCAAAGATTTAACTTTTTTATTAGAGAGAATTCTTACTAATCCAAAGGTAAATAAAAATAGCGTTGGGATGATCACAACTAAAGCTGCATCTCCATGGGGCCAGATAGCTCCGGCTCCTTGCGCCGCCCAGAAGATTCCAAATGAGGTTAGCAATATTCCGACCGAATATTTCATGGTGTTCTCTGGAACTTGCGCTAGTGGCCTTCGCAAAGCAAAACCCGCAGCGATAACTATTAGAACAGCAGTGAGTGCCGCTATGGAAGCCAACCCAACTTTGTGTTGAATGGTTCCGAAGGTTAAAACAATAAAAGCAACTTCTAGACCTTCGAGAAGGACCGCCTTAAAGGAAAGGGTGAAGGCATACCAATCGGCCACACCAAACTTTTGATCAGCCTTCGCTCGTTTAGCTGCTGCTAACTCTTCTTGGAATATCGCTTCTTCATCATGAAGAGCTTTAAAACCAGATGCTCGCAAAATTGCCTTTCGAATCCACTGTAAGCCAAAAACAAGTAATAAGCCTCCAACAAATAATTGGAGTGAACTTCTTGGCACACTTGAAATATTTGGACCTAATGCCGCAATGATTAAGCCAAGAGTGAAAAGACCAGCAGCACTTCCAAGAAGTGAAGATTTCCAATCGCGTGCAGTTCCTGCCGCTAGAACTATGGTTGTTGCTTCAACTGCTTCAACTGCGCAGGCAAGAAATACTGAGATAAAAAGCGCGAGATTATTTCCACTCATATATGAAGCGTAACTTGTGGAGACCAGGGGAATCGAACCCCTAACCCCCGCCTTGCAAAGGCGGTGCTCTACCAATTGAGCTAGGTCCCCGTGTTATCGGGTACTTGCAAACCTTATCTAAATTTTGTCCTTAAACTAAATTTAGCTAAAACGTTTGGTGGGCCTAGGTGGACTCGAACCACCGACCTCTTCCTTATCAGGGAAGCGCTCTAACCAGGCTGAGCTATAGGCCCAAACGCTGGTGAAGGCTACCCGACTATGAGGCATAGGTGCAAAGTGCCGTATTTACGCCTGACTAATGCGAGTTAAATCAGCTAATTTCCGCTTCATCTTTAACTTGGGTGATTGAGACAACTGAGATTCCTTCATCAAGGTTAACCAATCTAACTCCCAAGGTATCGCGGGATGTTTCGCGAATTTCCGAACATGCAGTTCTAATCACAACACCACCGGAAGTTATTGCCAAAATTTCATCGCTCTCTTCAACAATCATTGCACCAACCAATACGCCACGAGATCCTTCATCGATCTTCGCGGCTTTAACTCCAAGGCCACCGCGATTTTGCGGACGATACTCTTCAATTGAAGTGCGTTTTGCAAAACCACCATCCGTCGCCGTTAATACAAATTTAGCCGAAGATAAATCAGTAATCGCGGCCATGGTTAATAGTTGATCATTGGATCTAAATTTCATACCAATAACGCCAGACGTCGATCGGCCCATTGATCTGATTGATTCTTCTGAAGTTGCAAAGCGAAGGGACATGCCATTTTTTGAAACCAACAAGAGTTCATCTTTATCGCTAACTAGCGCCGCTGAAACTACTTCATCGCCCTCTTTAAGATTAATTGCAATTAATCCGCCAGAACGCGGTGAATCGTATTCAAGCAAAGGTGACTTCTTAACTATGCCGCCACGGGTTGCGATTGCCAAGTATGGATGTGATTCATAGTTCTTGACCGCAATAACTTGTGCAATTGATTCATCTGGCTTAAAGGCCAAAAGGTTTGCCACGTGTTGACCACGAGCATCGCGACCGGCATCAGGAAGTTCGTGAACCTTGGCCCGATAAACCCGACCCTTATTGGTGAAGAAAAGCAACCAATCATGGGTTGAGGCAACGAAGAAGTGTTCAACTAAATCATCTTGCTTTAGCGCAGCGCCCTTAACTCCCTTGCCGCCGCGACGTTGTGATCGATAGAGATCGGCCTTGGTGCGCTTGGAATAACCGGTCTTAGTAATAGTTACGACAACATCTTGTTCAGGAATTAAATCTTCAACCGAAAGATCGTTATCGGCTGCGATTATTTGAGTACGACGTTCGTTGCCATATTTGGCAGTTAACTCTTGTAATTCAACTTTAATAATCTCTCTTTGCTTAGCCTCAGAAGCCAAAATGGTATTTAGTTCGGTGATCTCGGCCATCAAGCCTTCGTATTCATCGTTGATCTTCTGTCGTTCTAACGCAGCAATACGACGCAACTGCATATCCAAAATTGCATTTGCTTGAATCTCATCAACATCCAAGAGTTTCATCAAACCGGTACGGGCTTCTTCCGGTGTTTTTGATGCGCGGATCAGCGCAATAACGGCATCTAAGGCATCTAGCGCCTTTAGATAGCCACGCAGAATATGCGCGCGCTTTTCGCGTTCAACTAGGCGGTACTTGGTGCGGCGAACAATTACTTCAACTTGGTGCTCGATGTAATAACGGATGAACTCGTCAATGCGCAGAGTTCTAGGGACGCCATCGACTAGCGCCAACATATTTGCACCAAAGGAATCTTGTAATTGGGTCTGCTTGTAAAGGTTATTTAAGACCACCTTAGGAGTGGCATCGTTGCGAAGAACAATTACCAATCTTTGACCTAGGCGCTCGTTACCTTCATCGCGCACATCAGCGATGCCCTTGATTTTTCCATCTTTAACTAATTCGGCAATCTTTAGCGCCAAGTTATCTGGGTTCACTTGATATGGAAGTTCTGTAACTACCAAACATGTGCGCTTATTTATTTCTTCAATCTCGACAACTGCGCGCATAATGATTGATCCGCGGCCAGTTCGGTAAGCATCTTCAATTCCCTTGCGGCCTACAATCAGAGCTTTGGTTGGGAAATCTGGACCTTTAACAATTGTTAAAAGCTTCTCTAATAAATCTTTTGGATCTGCATCAGGATTCTCTAACGCCCAGACAACACCTTCAACAACCTCATTTAAATTGTGTGGCGGAATATTTGTTGCCATACCAACGGCAATTCCGGCAGAACCATTAACTAAAAGATTTGGAAAACGTGAAGGTAAAACAACTGGCTCTTGCGATCTTCCGTCGTAATTGGAAATGAAATCAACGGTATCTTCATCGATATCGCGCATCATCTCCATAGCGAGCGGCGCTAGCCTTGCTTCGGTATAACGCATCGCTGCAGCAGGATCATTACCTGGTGAACCAAAGTTTCCGTTTCCATCAATCAATGGATAACGAAGTGACCAGAACTGAGCTAAGCGAACAACAGCATCGTAAATAGCGGTGTCACCATGAGGGTGGTAATTACCCATGACATCACCGACGATGCGAGAAGATTTGTAGTAACCCTTATCTGGACGATAGCCCGCGTCGTACATTGCATAAAGAACCCGGCGATGCACTGGCTTTAAACCATCGCGAATATCTGGAAGTGCTCGGCCAACAATGACCGACATTGCATAATCTAAATAAGAGCGCGCCATCTCCACTTGGAGATCGACAGATTCGATTCGATCGTGTGGGAGTGTCTTATCCTCATTCATATTCTCAGCCATTAGATATCCAAGAACCTAACGTCTTTAGCATTACGCTGAATAAAGTTTCGGCGAAGTTCAACATCTTCACCCATTAATACCGAGAAGAGATCATCAGCCGCGGCAGCATCCTCAAGAGTTACTTGAATTAGAACGCGGTGTGCCGGATCCATTGTTGTATCCCAGAGTTCTTTAGCCGGCATTTCACCTAAGCCTTTGAAGCGCTGAATTCCATCATCCTTTGGTAGGCGCTTTCCAGCGTCAAGACCGATTTGAATAAAGCCATCACGTTCGCGATCAGAGAAGGCATATTGAACAGCTTCTTTGCCGCCCCACTTCAATTTATAAAGCGGTGGTTGGGCCAGATAAACAAAGCCATTTTCGATCAATGGACGCATGAATCTAAAGAGCAAGGTAAGAAGAAGGGTGCGAATATGTTGTCCGTCAACATCAGCATCGGCCATCAAAATAATCTTGTGGTAACGCAGCTTTGCTAAATCAAAATCATCGTGAATGCCAGTACCGAGTGCAGTAATTAAGGATTGAACTTCATTATTTTGAAGGACGCGATCGATACGTGCTTTTTCAACATTTAAAATTTTTCCACGAATTGGGAGCACTGCTTGATATCTAGAATCGCGACCGCCCTTGGTAGAACCACCGGCAGAGTCACCTTCAACGATATATAGCTCGCACTTTTCTGGTTCAGTCCATTGGCAATCCGCCAACTTTCCTGGCATGCCTCTGCCTTCTAATAAACCTTTTCGATTTCTAGAAAGATCGCGCGCTTTTCTTGCAGCAACTCGCGCAGCTGCTGCATCAATACTCTTTCGAACAATATCTTTTCCTTCGGCTGGATTTTTTTCAAACCATTCCGTCAATGCATCGTTCATTGATTTTTGGGTAAAAGATTTAGCTTCGGTGTTGCCAAGTTTGGTCTTGGTCTGACCTTCAAATTGTGGTTCGCCGATTTTGATTGAAACAATCGCGGTCAATCCTTCGCGAATATCATCACCAGTTAAACGATCTTCCTTCTTGCGAATAAATCCCCACTCTTCGCCAAACTTATTTACAACAGATGTAAGTGCGGTACGGAAACCTTCTTCGTGGGTTCCACCTTCGTGGGTGTGAATGGTGTTTGCAAAGGTGTAGACCGATTCGGCAAAGCCAGTATTCCACTGCATCGCAACTTCAAGGCTCATCTTGTGCTTTGGATCTTCGTTAGTGAAAGCAATGATTGATTTGTGTTGTTCGCCCTTAGATTGATTTAGGTGCTTAACAAAATCAATGATGCCGCCTTCGTAGTGATAGCGAACAAATAGTTGTTCACCTTTCTCATCCACGTGGCCAGGGCGTTCATCTTTTAAGGTGAGGATTAAGCCCTTATTTAAAAAGGCCATTTCGCGAAAACGTGTTGATAAAGTTTCAAATGAAAAGTCTGTGGTTTCAAAGATTTCTTTTGATGGCCAGAAAGTAACGGTGGTTCCAAGATCGCTGGTTGGTTCACCTTTGCGCACTGGCTTTTGTGGGACTCCCAATTTATATTCTTGGTACCAGTGAAAGCCATCGCGCTTAACTTCAATTGCTAAATCAGTACTAAGGGCATTAACAACTGAGATGCCTACGCCATGCAAGCCACCGGAAACTGAATAGCCGCCGTCACCAAACTTTCCACCGGCGTGCAAAACGGTGAGAACAACTTCTAGTGCCGGCTTCTTTTCAACCGGGTGAATATCTACTGGGATACCGCGGCCGTTATCTACAACTTTTAAGCCACCATCGGCGAGCAAAGTAATATTGATTTCGCTGCAATATCCGGCAAGAGCTTCATCGACGGAGTTATCTACAACTTCATAAACACAGTGGTGAAGTCCGCGTTCGCCGGTAGAGCCGATATACATGCCGGGACGTTTACGAACCGCATCGAGTCCCTCGAGGACGGTGATATTGGAGGCGTCATAACTCTGCTCAGCCATCAACAAAACACCCCCTATAAAAGTGGAAAACCCCTGCAGAACCGATTCTGCGCCGTTTTCACGACTTGTAAGGGCTTCATCCTAGTCACTTCAGGGGTAGGTAACCAATGAATTCGGGGCTTGTGGGGATAAATGGCAGGGTTTTGGCGCCTAGCCGTAGGTATCTCTAGGACCGCGTGCATTCTTAATCGTACGCAGGCCCTTCTTCCAACTTGGTGCATTTGGTCCCAGGATTCGAAGACTCTCCACCAAGGCGCCCGGGGCTGAATTGGAAATTGTCTTTATCAATTCATCGCGCATGATCTCAAGCTGAGTTGCCCATGCCGTCGATTTAGTTTGAATCGTCAATTCGCCATCTACCAAAGCAATAGGAGTTGAGTGCGTTGCTAAATCATCACCAACAATTTTATTCCAGTCGGTAAAAATATTTCCTTCAGCTAAACCCTGCCGCCAATCTCGCTTAACAATCAATTCACCTAAGACATCGCTAAATTTTTGTGGGTCATCAATTTTAACTCTTTCTTCATCAACGCTATGTGAGCGAGTTCGTCTTGGTTGATTGCGAAATGCTTTATAAAGTTCGCGTGCTAAATCTCTGGCCATTAGTTATCGACCTTCGTGACACTTCCAGATTTAACTTGATATCTAGTTCCATTTAATTCTTTTGGTAGATCATTTTCCACCGCAACTGTTATTAGCGTCTGTTCAGCGCTCTTGGCCAAATTAATTAAATGGATTCTTCGTTCTTCATCTAATTCCGAAAAAACATCATCCAGAATAAGAATCGGCTTTAACCCATCCTCTTCTAATAATTTGTAAGTCGCCAATTTTAAACTTAACGCGATCGACCAAGATTCTCCGTGGCTGGCGTAACCTTTAACTAAATGATTGCCTAAATTTAATAACAAGTCATCGCGGTGGGGTCCGGTAAGAGTTAAACCTCTTTCGATTTCCGCGCTCCTTGTCTCTTTCATGCGCGCGAGTATCTTCTCGGTATTGCTCTTTGGATCAAGGGAGGGATCATCGATACTTGATTTGTATTTGATAAAGGCTGGCTTCTCAGATGAGATATCTGAATAAATGTTTTGAAATATTGGTTCAAAGTTACTTAAGGCCAATAAACGCGCTGCAATTATTTCACCGCCAAAATTTGCAACCTGCTCATCCCACGCAGCCAATGAATCTGTACTAGCCCGTGATTTTAAAAGTGAGTTTCGCTGTCTTACCGCGCGCTCATAGTCAGAGATGACGCCAGCCATTCGCGGGGATCTAAGAATTAAAAGTTGGTCGATAAATTTGCGCCGTTCAGAAGGGTCTCCGCGTACTAGATCTAGATCTTCTGGAGAAAAATAGATCGCTTGAACAATGCCAAACAATTCTTTCTGGCTGCGTACTGGATTTTGATTTATCCGAGCCCGGTTAGCTTTCTCGGCGTTGATCTCTAACTCAACCAACACTTCACGATCTGGCAATTGTGTCTTTGCTCGGACATAAGCCGAGTTATTCCCCAGTTGTACTAACGGGGCATCGCCGGAAACCCGGTGTGAATTTAAGAAAGATAGATACAGGATGGCTTCGATGATGTTGGTCTTACCCTCGCCATTGCGCCCAATAAAAATGTTGATTCCTGGGTTTAGGGCAAGCTCTAAACTTTTATAAGATCTAAATGTTGAGAGCGATAAGTGAGAGATGAACACTTTTGATAATTATTAAGAGGTGTATCGCATTGGCATTAGTAAATACTTATAACTCGTGTTTACCGCGCCATCAGCTTCCGACTTTCCAGATAAGACCGCTGGCTTTTTATCGCCAGTAAATGCAATGTGAACAAATTGGGAGTTGATCGCTTGGAGACCATCGGTTAGGAAAGTTGGGTTGAAGGCGATATTGATCTCTTCACCTGTGTAACTAATATCCAAATTTTCGGTTGCTTGTGCGTCATCGCCGGCGCCAGCTTCTAGGCGCAAATTATCTTTTGAAAAGGATAAGCGAAGTGGAACAGTCTTATCTGTTACTAACGCTACGCGGCGCACTGAATCCATTAAGGGAGCAACTTCAATTACAGCCTCTGCTGTTGATTCTGAAGGTAGGAGGTGTCTAAATGGCGGGAAGGTTCCGTCTAGTGTTCTAGACGTCATGGTCTTTTGTTCTGAAACAAAACCGACCAACTTCTCATTTGTATTTGCCGCGGATAGCGCGAAGGTTAATTTATTGCTTCCAACTAATGATTTAGCGGCATCAGAAAGTGTGCGTGCTCTAATCAGTGTTGTTGTTTCTAAATTAGCATCTTTTGGTTGCCAAGTAATTTCTTTTACAGCCAAGCGATAGCGATCGGTTGCTGCGAGAGTGATTGTGTTTTTATTAATTTCAATATGAACGCCAGTAAGAGTTGGGAGGGAATCATCTTTGCCGGCGGCAATTGCTACCTGTCCTACTGATGTTGCAAAGGTATCGCTATCAATCTCTCCAGCTGATTCTGGAAGAGTTGGAAGTTGTGGGTATTCATTTACTGGAAGAGTTGGGAGAGTAAATTTTGCGCTTCCGGCAGTTACTAAAACCCTTGAACCATCTAACACAAAGGAGATGGGCTTGGCTGGAAGGGATCTAGCAATTTCAGCTAACAATCTTCCAGGAACTAAAACAATTCCCTTTTCTGAAATATCGGCGCTGATGACAGCTTTTGTTGAAGTTTCTAAATCTGATCCAGTTAGTGTTATTTGATCTGCGACTTCTAATTTAATTCCAAGAAGGGCTGTTTGAATCGGTCTAGATGAAAGGCTGCGGGCAACCCAATTAACAGCATCGATTAGTGGTTCTCTATCGACAATAAACTTCATATCTCTATCTTCCCCTCATTAGGCCAGATTAAGAAACCCACACAGGTTCACTAATCCCCAACCATTATCTTTATATATAAGTATTCGTAGTAACTAGCCTGGATTTGTGTGGAAAACCAGTAAAAGTGCTGGTCATAAGCGAGGATTTATGTAAATGGGGGCTGTGGGTAGCCTTGGGATAACCCAAATTAACTTTTACGAAAGCCACCTTAACCACACCCCATCCAAAACAATCCACAGTTATCCACAAGTTACCCCCAGGGTGGGGGCAACCTTTTACACAATTTTTAAGCTTTAAAAATCAGGCGCTCTTAGCCTGAAGCTTGATCCGGTTGGTCAATTCAGTGACCTGGTTATAGATCGAACGGCGTTCGGCCATGAGCTGACGGATTTTCCGGTCGGCATGCATAACGGTCGTATGGTCACGGCCCCCAAAAGTCTGGCCGATCTTTGGAAGTGAAAGTTCGGTCAATTCGCGGCAGAGATACATCGCAATCTGCCGGGCGTTAACTAGAACTCGAGAACGTGATGTTCCACAGAGATCATCCACTGTTAATGAGAAGTAGGTAGCGGTCTGAGCCATGATGGTTGCGGCGGTAATTTCTGGGCCTCCAACATCTGGAATTAAATCCTTGAGAACAATCTCAGCTAAACCTAAATCAACACCTTGGCGATTTAGTGATGCGAAAGCAGTAACGCGAATTAACGCCCCTTCTAATTCCCGGATGTTGGAAGAAATTTTGCTGGCAATGTATTCAAGAACATCATCAGGTGCATTCAACTTATCTTGCGCCGCCTTCTTTCGAAGAATAGCAATACGAGTCTCCAATTCTGGTGGCTGAATATCGGTAATCAGACCCCACTCAAATCGAGAACGCAAGCGATCTTCTAGAGTTGTTAATTGCTTTGGTGGGCGGTCACTTGAAATAACAATCTGCTTATTGGCGTTGTATAAAGTATTGAAGGTATGGAAGAACTCTTCCTGGGTTCGTTCTTTATTTTCTAAGAACTGAATATCGTCAACTAACAAGACATCTAGATCACGATATCTACGCTGAAAAACCGAGGCTTTATCGTCACGAATCGAGTTAATGAAATCGTTTGTGAATTCTTCAGATGATACATAGCGAACTCGAACCCCACCATAAAGCTCTTTGGCATAGGCACCAATCGCATGAAGTAAGTGAGTTTTTCCAAGTCCCGATTCACCATAAATAAATAGCGGGTTGTAGGCCTTTGCTGGGGCTTCAGCTACAGCTACAGCTGCCGCATGCGCGAATCGATTTGAGGCACCAATGACAAAAGTTTCAAAGATATAGCGCGGATTTAATTGGGATGGCTCGCTTGAGGCATTTTCATTTCCCTGTCTACCAGTTCCGCTCTTAGGTTGTGTTTCAACAATCTGTTCTACAATCGGCTCGTCGATTAATTCTTCCGCCGAGGTTTCAGTAACAGTTACGGCGATACTGATCTTCTGATCAAATTTCGTTGATAGCGCTTCGTTTAAAACGGCGCGAAGTCGACTCTCTAAAACATCCTTCGCAAATTCATTCGGGGCAGAAAGTAAGAGGTTGGAACCGGATTCATTTTGAATCAGACCTAGAGGCTTGGTCAGTGCGAGGAAGGCTCGGTGCTGGGGCGATTCGACCGCGACCTCATCGATGACGCTTGACCAAAGGCTGGTCAGATCTGCGACCTCTAGAAGTGCCATGTAATCCCCTTATCCACAAAGTTATCCACAGCCTGTGGTCTAAACCAATCCTTGAGCCTTTTCAGGGCCAAAAAACAGGGCTGATCTGTGGATAGAGGGCGAAAGTAGGGGTATCTGAGAGAAAAAGCAAGTGGTTATCCACAAAATTGCCCCTCCTGTAGGAGCCCGGTGGAAAGTGAGTTTGACCCTTATCAACAGGTGGCCGTACCGTTAGCCCCTGATCCAAGCTGTGGCCCCGCAAGGGGGAAATGCCAAAGTTTTCAACCGCTTTTTAACTAGAGGATTTATAGGAGTTTGAAATGACCAAGCGCACCTTCCAACCTAATAATCGTAAGCGCGCCAAGAAGCATGGCTTTCGCGCACGCATGGCAACACGTGGCGGTCGCGCAGTTCTGGCTTCACGCCGCTCCAAGGGTCGCGCACGCATCTCTGCTTAATTAAGCCAACTCGTGCTTCCAGCAAAGAACAGACTGCGCACAAGTAAAGAATTCGCTCAAACTACAAAGACTGGTTTACGAGCAACTTCAAATTCACTTGTCCTCTATCTTCAAACCTCAAACGAACTAACCGAGCCTAAAATCGGCCTGATCGTAAATAAGTCGGTCGGCGGATCGGTTGTGCGCCACCGGGTCTCACGTCAACTTCGCCACCTAATCTCCGAGCAACTTAGCGCCCTTCCAAGAAATAGTTATCTAGTTATTCGTGTGCTTCGGATGCAGAGCGACTACAAGAGTGAACTTACAAAATTAGTTGAAAAATTAAGCACGGGCCAATTGGCGGCTTCTAAATGAAGAAGTTAATTACTGCGCCGATTAAGTTTTATCAAAAATGGATCTCTCCTAGTTTTGCACCAAAGTGCAAGTACTACCCAAGCTGTTCGCAATATGCAGTAGATGCAATATCTGAATATGGATTTAAGGGAATTGCCCTTTCCATCTGGCGCCTAGTTCGTTGTAATCCGTGGTCACATGGCGGCGTTGATTATGTGAAGCCTAGATCCGACCTAAAAACCCAATTTAATGAAAGCCATAAGAACCATAAGAACCTAGCGGGAGTAACTAAATGAGCACGATCCTAAACCCCTTGTATTACGCCGTTTCTTGGGTGATCGTTACCTTTCACTCAATTCTCGGTTTTCTAGTTGGCAAGAACTCACACGAGAGTTTTAAGTGGTCGGCCTCTATCATTGGGCTCGTTGTTTTAATTCGAATCATTTTGATTCCACTCTTTGTAAAGCAGATCAAGAGCCAGCGAGCTTTAACTGCGCTACAACCAAAGATGAAAGAGATTCAAAAGCGCTACAAGGATGATCGCCAGAAGCAATCAGAAGAAATGATGAAGCTTTATCGCGAACATAAAACAAACCCACTTGCCTCTTGTTTCCCAATCCTTGCGCAAGCACCAATCTTCTTCGCACTATTTACGGTACTTAACGGAATTGCAAAGAATCATCCGCATGGACTTCTTAAGGGCGCACATTTGATTTCAGCCCAACAAGCTAAGTTCTTTGGCGCTAATCTTTCAAGCTCTTTCTTAAGTACTCACACTGATACCCAGACAAAGATCGTTACCGTTCTATTGATTTTATTTATGTCAGCAACCACATTTACAACCCAACGCCAGTTAATGGTTAAGGGAATGCCAAAGATGGATGCATCAAATAACATGATGCTGCAACAACAGAAAATCATGTTGTATGTATTTCCAGTTATCTTTGCGGTTTCCGGAGTTAACTTCCCTGTTGGTGTTTTGATTTATTGGTCAACGACAAATCTCTGGACACTCGGCCAACAGTTTTATGTAATTAAAAGAAATCCAACACCGGGCTCACCGGCATATGAAGAGTTACAAGCAAAGCGCGCGGCAAAGGGTTTAACAAATCCGCCAGCAGCTAGTGCGGGTTCAACTGAAATTTCTGATTCGGCTAATAACGGGGCGAATAAGGAAAGTGGCGAGAACGGCTCTGCGACCCGGCAGAGACAACAGCCAAAAAAGAAGAAGAAAAAGTAGCTTTTAAATAAGGACAAAAACGCATAATCGGTACAAAAAGTATTAATCACCTAAAAATATGAACTGAGGAGTGAAAATGAGCGAAGTAAGCGAGAAGGTTGTCGAGAAGAAGTCCCTAGTTGCCCGTCTTGAAGAAGAGGGAGATGTCGCAGCTGATTACCTTGAGGCGCTTTTAGATATCGCAGATCTAGATGGAGATATTGATATCGATGTTGAAAATGATCGCGCATCACTAGCTATCGCTGGCGGAAAGCTAGGTCACCTAGTAGGAGAACGCGGAGAGGTACTTGACGCACTCCAAGAGCTGACTCGCTTAGCAGTACAGACCTCCCTAGGAGAACGTTCACGCTTGATGCTTGATATTGATAACTTCCGTAGTGATAAGAAAGAGGAGCTAACCAAGCTGGCCCACGAAGTGGCGCAAGAAGTTAAATCTTCCGGCGAATCGGTGAAGCTCCGTCCAATGAATGCCTTCGAACGTAAGGTCATCCATGACACGATCCAAGAGATCGGCCTAACCAGTGAGTCCGAGGGCGAAGACCCAAATCGCTGCGTAGTTGTTCTTCCTGAATAACTAGCCCCTCCATGAGCGTTTCACGTGAAACTCTTCTCGCTACCTATTTTGGGCAGCGCAAGGATGAGATTTCACGTTATGCCGAAATCCTAGGTAGCTGGGGTATCGAGCGTGGGCTAATCGGGCCAAAAGAGGGCGAGCGCATCTGGGATCGCCACATCGCTAATTGCATTCCAGTGACCACTCTGATTGCCGAAGGTGCCTCAGTTATAGATATTGGTTCTGGGGCGGGTCTTCCGGGCATAGTTATCGCCTTGGCCAGACCTGATTTGAAGGTCACCTTGTTAGAACCCCTCCAACGCCGGGTAGATTTCCTTGAAGAGGTTAAGGTCGAACTTGGGCTGGAATTAACCATCAGACGAGGGCGAGCAGATTCATTTAAGGGCTCCTTTCAGGTAGTTACCGCCAGAGCAGTTGCCCCACTTCCTAAATTGGCGACGATCTCTTGGCATCTAGTGGCTCCAGGAGGTTCCCTTCTGGCCATGAAGGGGGAGTCAGCTGCGGCTGAGCTTGAGTTGGCAAAGGCCGAATCACCAAAAATCTTCAAAAAGGTAGCAAAATCGCAGGTTCATGAGATCACCTTGGGCGAGCTTGAGCTAGCGCGGGTAGTTGAACTCCAAAAGGCTGGTTAGATACTCCACGTGGATGATTCACGTGAAACAATTTCTGGGCAAATGACCGAGAAGAAGGTTATTGGCATTCGCCGCCTTAAAGAGCCGATGCCTACTCCGCTTAAGACCAGAGTCTTCACCGTAGCTAATCAAAAGGGTGGGGTTGGAAAAACCACCACCGCTGTAAATATTGCAGCAGCCCTTGCTATGGGCGGCCTAAAGGTTTTAGTTATAGATCTAGATCCACAAGGCAATGCCTGTACCGCTCTGGGAATTGATCGCAATGAACTTCCCGGCATGTACGAGGTACTTGTAAATGACCTCCCATTTTCAGAGGTAGTAACAAAGGTCTCCGGATTCCCGCACTTGGAGTGCGCACCGGCCGATATCTCCTTAGCCGGGGCAGAGATAAATATGGTCTCATTCGTCTCCCGCGAAGGAAGGTTGAAATTAGCTTTAGATAAATTTTTAGCCCAACGCGAAGCAAGTGGCGCTCGCATCGATTACGTTTTAATTGATTGCCCACCAAGCTTAGGACTCTTAACAGTTAATGCACTTACTGCAGCGCAAGAAGTCTTAGTACCAATTCAATGCGAGTACTACTCACTTGAAGGTTTAACACTTTTACTGCAAACACTTACACAAGTACAGAAGATGTTAAATCAAACAGTTCATATCTCAACAATTGTTTTAACAATGTTTGATTCTAGAACTCGACTTGCAAATGATGTTGCAAATAGCGTCCGTCAACATTTCCCAAATGAGTTAATTGATATTCCAATTCCGCGTGCAGTACGAGTCTCTGAGGCACCATCTTTTAATCAAACAGTAATGACTTACGATGCGGCATCGCCTGGCGCAGTTGCATATATGGGAGTTGCTCGTGAGATTGCTTTAAGAGGTTCAAGAGAGCCGGGGAATAACAACTTAAACAACGGAGCAAATAGCGCATGAGTACTCGCAAAGGTGGACTTGGTAAAGGTTTAGATTCACTTATCCCAACCGCGATTGTTAATAATGCAGGTGTAACCGTTGCAGATCGCAATGAAGTTGATATTAATTCCATAGAACCAAATCCAAAACAACCACGTACTATTTTTGATACCGATGCTTTAAATGAATTATCAGCATCGATTAAAGAAGTTGGTTTGCTACAGCCACCAGTTGTTCGTGCAATGGGTAATGGCAAATATGAATTGATTATGGGTGAACGTCGATTGCGCGCATCGAAGTTGGCCGGCTTAAAAACAATTCCAGTAATAATTCGTGCCACACCGGATAGCGAATTACTTCGCGAAGCGCTTCTTGAAAATATTCAGCGTTCGCAATTAAATCCACTAGAAGAGGGCGCTGCCTATCAAAATCTATTAAATGATTTTGGCTATACCCATGATGAGTTGGCGGCAAAGATTGGTAAATCAAGACCGGCCATCACCAATACTCTTCGACTTTTAAATCTTCCAGCAGGTGTACAACGTCGTGTTGCAGCCGGAGTTTTATCGGCAGGACATGCCAGAGCTTTACTAACTCTGGTAGATGAGAAAGAGATTGAGAAGTTAGCTAATCGAATCGTTGCTGAGGGTTTAAGTGTTCGTGCAACTGAAGAGATCGTTGCTACCTCAACTCAAAATACAAAGAGCGAAAAACCAAAGCAGATTAAGGCTATTTCGCCCGAGCTTAAAGAATTGGCGGATACGCTTTCAGATAAGTTGGATACGCGGGTAACAATTGAGTTGGGCCAACAAAAGGGCAAAATAACAATTGAAATCGCTGACTTTTCAGATGCCAAGCGAGTGGCAGCTGCGATTAATAAGGGTTAATTAATACCGCGAAGGGTCATCTCATTTGCGATAACCGCACCGAGTGACTTAATGCCTTCACGAATTCGTTCTGGGCTTGGGTAGCAATAGGAAAGTCGCATCGACCAACTCCCAAAACCATCTGCGTAAAAAGCGGTACCTGGAACATATGCGACCTTAGCGACGATCGCTTTTGGCATAAGCGCCTTGGTATCAATCTCCGGAGGCAGGGTTACCCAAACATAGAAGCCGCCACCGGGTTTAGTCCAAGTAGCGCCCTTTGGAAAATGTTGGTCCAGTGATTCCAACATCGCATCACGACGGTCCTTATACAACTTGGTAAAGGATGCGATCTGATCGCGCCATGGTTGGTCAGAGAGATAACTAGAGATTGCAAGTTGTGTGAAATTTGATGGGCAGAGAATTGATGATTCGCTAGCAATAACTAACTTCTCTTTTAGCGATTGTGGCACAAGGGCCCAACCAACTCGGAATCCTGGTGCAATCGTTTTAGAGAACGAACCCAAATAAATTACATTTTCAGAATCTTCTGCACGCATCGCATTTGGCGATGGCTTATCAAAGCCAAGAAGTCCATATGGATTATCTTCGACCACAAAAATTTCTGCTTTGCGACAGATCTCCAAGATCTCAGTGCGGCGATCTGGCGAAAGTAAAACACCAGCTGGATTTTGGTAATTTGGAATTAAATATAAGAACTTAATCTTTCGACCAGCAGCCCTTGTAGTTTCAATCGCTTCGCGAAGTGCTTGCGGGATTAGGCCATCGTTATCCATTGCAACGTGAACAACCTGCGCTTCGTACTGCGAGAAGGTGCCAAGCGCGCCAACATATGATGGAGCTTCAACCAAAACCACATCACCTGGATCGATAAAAATTCTGGAGATTAAATCAAGGGCTTGCTGCGAACCGGTTGTAACAATTACATCATCGGGATGGGCGCGAACACCTTCAAGTGCCATAACATCGCAGATTTGTTCGCGAAGTTTTGGATGGCCTTGACCACTGCCATATTGCAAAGCTTCCTGGCCATGTTCGGCGACTAACTTCTGGGCTACTGATGCCATCATCTCCATTGGAAAAGCGGAGAGATTTGGCATGCCACCAGCTAATGAAACGATATCTGGGCGAGAGGCAACTGCGAAGAGCGATCTAATTTCACTTGGCTTCATCATCGCGGCGCGATGGGCAAACCTCTGGGTTAAATTCTGAGGCGCACCAGTATGAATTCGAGTTAGATCACCGCTCATCTGAGAATCTTCCCACAAGTAAGGCGGAGTTGGTTGCGGGATTAATCCTTACGAATTCCGGCGCGACGCAAGTCAGAGATTCGTAGCGTTCCGGTCTTGGCATCATTTTCCGCCGATAAATAAAGGCGTTGGATCGCAATCGCAATTGATTCAACAACGGTCTCTCTAAAAGTTAAATCGGCCAACCGCTTTTGATCCCCGGGATTTGAGAGATAGCCAAGGTCAATTCGAACTGCTGGCGCCTTGGTTAGCCGCAATAAGTCCCAAGTCTTGGAATGGGTTCGGCAATTTAGGAGATCGGTACGAGCGGTGATCTCGCGTTGCACCAGAGTGGCAAATCTTTCACCAACAACGGAATGAACTCCATGTAATTCACTTCCGTAATAATAAGTTGCAACGCCATGTGCTGACTCACTTTTGTAATTATCAGTATGTAATGAGATAAAAAGATCGGCAGCTGATTTATTTGCCAAATTAATTCGATCTAAATCAGATGGGTTATTTGCCGCGCTACGTGTTAGAAAGACCGTAACGCCAAGGGCAATCAATCGACCCTCTAAACGTTGGGCAATATCAAATGCGATTTCGCGATCGGAGTTATCTGCACTTGGATCAATCACAACAACTTTGTTGGCAAGTGCCGGACCACGAACCGCCCGGTGCGCGCTATCGCGAAGTGCAACTGGTGAGCCACCCGAGACGGTCTTAACTAAGCGCATAAGTGACATGATTGTTGCCGGACCGCAATTGCCATCAGTTTTCTCGCCAACGCTCTTTTGAAATTCCTTTACTGCGCCTTCGGTGCGGGGGCCATAAATTCCATCAGCTTTTCCGCAATCAAAGCCCATCTCAATTAAACGAGTCTGCAAAGTTGCGACATCATCGCCGCGCATTAATTTCTGCGGATTTAGAAGCAGAACCCGATCACCGAGTTTCCATCTAGCTTCTTCCAAGGCAACCAGTGTGTTCTCATTTATCTCGCCAGAGATAACAAGTCCACGTTCTTGCTGAAATGCCTTTAGGGCATCAACGGCCAGCGAATTTAGTTCGGGGGTCGGGGATGTTAAAAAGCCCAGCCGAACTAAAGTATTAATTACCTGCGCAACAACATCGTTGCTCGCTGACATCATTTCGAAGTCAATTAATTTTATTTATAGGTAAGCAGCGAGTTCTTTAAGAAGTGCTGGTTTTGGCTTTGCACCAATTACCGTCTTAACAACTTCACCATTTACATAAACATTTAGAGTTGGAATAGAAGTAATTCCATACTTAATGGCAATCGCTGATTCTTCATCGGTGTTTAGCTTTACAACTTTGATCTTTCCGGCATATTCATCGGCGATCTGATCAAGGATTGGACCAACCGCGCGGCATGGGCCACACCATTCAGCCCAGAAATCAACTAACACTGGAGTGCTGCTCTTTAGAACAACTTCATCAAAAGTTGCGGTTGTAACTGGTTGTGCTGCGCTCATTTTTTCCTCTTTCTCTTCTCTTTTTAATTCTTTAATAATCTCTTATAAGTCTAGTGCCCGGCTAGAAAACGTTCAGCATCTAGCGCTGCCTGACAGCCGCTTCCGGCAGCAGTGATTGCTTGACGATAAGTGTGATCAACCAAGTCACCGCAGGCAAAGACACCGCTCTGATTTGTTCGAGTCGAACGACCTTCAACCTTCACATAACCTTCGCCATCTAAATCGATCTGACCAACAAGTAGTTCGCTTCGAGGTAGATGTCCAATCGCAACGAATAGTCCATCGAAAGCCTTTTCACTCTCTTCATTAGTCACAGTATTGCGAAGCTTTAATCCTTCAACTTTATCTGCACCAAGGACATCAATAACTTCGGTATTCCAAATAAATTCAATCTTTGGATTTGCCTTAGCGCGATCGACCATAATCTTGGAGGCGCGAAGGGAATCACGACGGTGAATTACATAAACCTTTGTAGCAAAGCGAGTTAAGAAGTTGGCCTCTTCCATCGCAGAATCGCCACCACCAACTACTGCTAAAACTTTCTCTCTAAAGAAGAAGCCATCGCAGGTAGCACACCAAGAAACGCCATGACCAGATAAGCGCTTCTCGTTTACTAACCCAATCTCTTTATAGGCAGATCCTGTTGCAAGAATTACTGATTTGGCGCGGAGTTTATTTCCAGAGCCATCTTCTAACTCTTTAATCTCGCCATCTAATTTCATCGAAACAATGTCATCGGTAATTAATTTTGTACCAAAGCGTTCGGCTTGCTTTCGAAGTGATTCCATTAAATCTGGACCCATCACGCCAGTTGGGAAACCAGGGAAATTTTCTACTTCGGTGGTATTCATCAATGCGCCACCAGCGGTTACTGAGCCTTCATAAAGAATAGGTGCAAGCTCTGCACGTGCGGCATAAATAGCTGCGGTGTAACCAGCAGGGCCAGAACCGACAATTACCAACTCGTGGATTTCTTGCGAACTCATTTAACATTCCTTCGTTTCAATTTGTTAATCGGCAAAATCTCTAAAATATTGGTAATTTCTTCGACACCGGAAAACTTGGCAACAATTAAGTAACCAATCCCACCAATGGCTAGAACCAGAACCAAGCGCAGAGTATTCCCACCAGGAAGGTGGTTTTCTAGCAGCCACAACGGTATCGCTGGAATTAATGAAAGCACCGCTAACTTGCTATAAAAACCAAGAACTTCACCTAAGTGAACTCTGATAGAGAAGCGGCGAAGAAGTCGCACTGTGAGAATAGAACCGACGTAGTAGCTAATCGATAGCGCCCCAGCAAGGCCAACCGTCACCCACTTCGCAGGCAGAGCAAGTGCGAAAGCGATTGATGCCAAAGCCCCAACTAGGTTCATGAGCGCATTACTGACTACCTGAAGCTTTACATTTTCAAAGGCATTAAGGCCGCGAAGGGCGATCAAATTAAGGCTCATTGGAACTAGACCTAGGGCAAAGGCGCAGAGTACGTAACCTAGATAATCACCATCACTCTTTGAGATACCAAAGAAGAGCGTCTTAGTGATTAAGGGTCCAAAGAAGAGAAAGAAGATGGAGCTTGGAACAGTGATTGCGCCAACTAATCTCATCGCCTTTACTAATTGATCATGTACATCCAAGTATCGTTTCTCGTGAACAAATTTTGAGAGCGCCGGAAGTAAAGCGGTAACAACCGAGATGGTGATAATTGAATGTGGCAACATGAAGATCAAGAGCGCATTGTTATACGGAGTAAAACCAACACCAGTTTCGATTCCAGCCTTTAACGCCTTAACTGCGGCGCCCGTTGAAAGATTAACTGTTATCAAATAACTAACTTGCGAGATAGCAGCGAATAGCACCGTCCAACTAGCTAGGTGAAGAGATTTCTTAAGTTCGGGGTCGCGCCAATCAAAGCTCGGGCGAATCTTTATCTGGGTCTTGGCAAGTACCGGAATCAAGATAAGTGCTTGTGCAACATATCCAAGCGTCGTGCCAATGCCTAGCAATGCAATTTCACTTGCAGGAATTGTGCTTACGGTTGGTTTGGTGGCCATATGGAAATACCAACCAAAGACCACAATCGCAATTAGGTTATTTAATACCGGGGCCCACATCATTGGCCCAAATTTATTTTTAGCATTAGCAATCTGACTAAAGAGTGCGAAGAGTCCCATAAAAAATATTTGGGGCAGGCAGTAACGCATAAATAAAGTGGTTACATGAAATTCTGGGCGGCCGATGTAACTAGTCGCAAAGAGTCGTACCAATATCGGAGCAATCAAAACCGCGATTAATACTAGTGATCCTAAAAATACACAGGTGGCAGTAATGAGCTTTGAGATGAAGGCCGAACCACCATCTGGAGAATTAGTGGCTCGAACAATTTGTGGAACAAATACTGCTGTTAGCGCTCCGCCAATTAGTAAGTTATACAAGATATTTGGCATGGTGTTTGCGACATTGAAGGTATCGCCAAGCAATGTGGTGCCGAGTACTGCCACTAATAAAAGACCGCGGATTAATCCGGTAACTCTGGAAACAATTGTTCCGATCGCCATAACCGTTGAAGATTTAAGCAAGTGATTGGTATTCATTTATTTCTTTTTCTAATCCGACGCAGGCTTTGGACAACTGCCGAGAAGAATAAAATTATTGCAGCGCCGGTGGTAATCCAGGTAGCGATTGGATTGATTACGCGAAGCGTGAGTGGGTAAATCACTTCATCGCCGAAATAGTTCGAGTTTCCCGAATAAACACTCACCGAAAGGGAGCTACTGCCCGAGGTTAAAACTTGGACTGGAATTAGTACTTGTGCCTTGGAATTACCAGCAAGGTCAACAGGAGGAATTTGGCCAACCAAAACTTTTCCGTTTAAGGCGGTGATCTTTAAATTAACTCGGGCCTTTCCTGGAAAATCATTGATCACAGTTATTGGCAAGTTTTGCTTAGTTGATGAAATTGTAAAGCGGCCCGGAGCCAATCGGATCTGGTGCATTAGTGAGTTAGCAAAGGTCTCTAAATCATTCTCTAAAACAACGCGATTGACCTTGCTCAAATTGGCATTGAAAAGCTCTGCAATTCGAGAATTATTATTATCTAAAACTTTCGGATCTAAGTAACTAGCTGATGCTGCAATTGCGCTTTGGGCATCTTTAAATGCTTGGATACTTGAGGAAGTTAGGTGAAAGTATGAAGTGTCGAAATAGTCGGTCATAACTAGCGCCGGACGTTTAAAGAATTTACTCAAACGATCAACACCAACTGTTAAAAAATAACTGACATTGTGTGGTGAAAGGGTATGAACCCAATAGCGCGATGGATTTCCGTAAGGAAGTGCGTAAATGCTCTGTCCCTTAGTTACATTGCGAAGTTGGGCCAACCACAATTGCGCCTCCATTTTGCCAACGCCATCCTTGCCGGTAACTAATTTATAACCATCGGCCATCGCTGAAATATCATCAACTAATTGTGCATCTATATACCAAGCGCGGTATCCCCTTGGTGGGGCATAAACCAATTGGCCTAGTCGGCCGTTGTAACTTATTAAATCAGAGAGCGAATCATCGATAAATTTTCCATCTAGCTGTCGGTGAGATGGTTCGGTGATTATTACAAGATTTGGTTCGGAAGCGTTTGCTGGAGTGACTAGTAATAGCGAGAAAAAAATTGTTATTAGCGCAATTAATTTCTTCACAGAGTTAACTCACCAGACTTGGCAATTAATTTCTTCTCATCTGGGTAAGCAAGTAAGGAAACGATCTCTTCTAGTGGAAACCAACCAACATCATCGACTTCTGTAATTTGTGGCGCGAGGTGGCCACCGGTCTCTGTAAAGAAGAAATGGTGAACTGTTTTATGGATTCGCTTGCCGCCGGCCATAAACCAAAAATCAATTACGCCAAGTTCACGGGCGATTTCACTTTCGATGCCAGTCTCTTCAGCAACTTCGCGAATCGCGGCTTGTTCTGGAGTCTCCCCGGCTTCAATGTGGCCCTTGGGAAGTGACCAAAGTAGGCGTTCGCGCTTTTGATCCTTTAGATCACGTCGCCCAATCAATAAACCCTTGGTTCCAGTTGAATCAATTACTAATCCACCAGCGCTAACTTCATCTACCCGCTTTGCATAAACGCGTTTTGGTTTTTGCGCAGCGTTCTTGGGCGATGTGGATTTCTCAGCTGGCGATTGATTATTTGCAGCAGAATTATTTGAATTAAGTGCGGCCGGGCCTTTCGGACGACGTCTACGACGCTTTTTCCGTTTAGCTTCGCCACCCGCACTAGGCGCCGTGGTCATAAGCCAAGGGTACTGCTCTAACCTTATGTATTGTGAAAGACCCACTTTCGATTGCCTCCGAGTTAGCAATCTCAACGCTAACAACCAGGGCCCCTATAGCAACCGAATTGGCGGCCAAGTTTTCGGCGGCTGGATTTAAGTTGGCCTTAGTAGGTGGCCCGGTACGCGATGCAATTCTTGGTCGACTTGGCAACGATTTAGATTTCACAACGGATGCCCGGCCTGATGCAACTAAAAAAATATTAGAGAAGTGGGCCGATGCCATTTGGGAGACCGGTCGAGAATTCGGAACAATTGCTGGAAAGCGCGGCGATGTAACAGTTGAAATTACGACTTATCGTTCTGAAAATTACGATCCAGAAAGTCGTAAACCAGAAGTTGCCTTTGGTGATTCGATAGCGGGAGATTTATTACGTCGCGATTTCACAGTAAATGCCATGGCTTTAGAGTTAACAACCACGCCCCCTACCTTTATTGATTTATTTGATGGTGTTGGGGATTTAGCAAAGCAGATAATTAGAACACCTGGAAAGCCAGAAGATTCTTTCTCGGATGATCCACTGCGCATGATGCGCGCCGCAAGGTTTATTTCACAATTAAATTTTTCAGTTGATCCGGCGGTTGCAACGGCAATTACAAATATGGCCGAGCGAATTAAAATTATTTCAGCCGAGCGCATTCGCGATGAATTAACCAAGACTCTAATGTCGCAAAATCCACGCCTTGGTCTAACGCTATTGGTTGAGACTGGCTTAGCTAATTTCATCTTGCCAGAACTTCCAAAGTTAAAGTTAGAGATCGATGAACATCATCATCACAAAGATGTTTACGAACACACCTTAAAAGTTTTAGAACAAGCAATCGCATTAGAAGATCGCTTAGGTGGACCTAATTTAGTAATACGTCTTGCCGCTTTAATGCACGATATTGGTAAACCAAAGACCCGTGAATTAATTCCTGGCGGCGGCGTCTCCTTTCACCACCATGAAGTAGTCGGTGCTCGAATGACCAAGGAGCGGTTAAAGGCTCTGCGTTTTAGCAATGAAGAGATTGAAGATGTCTCAAAACTGGTCTTCTTGCATCTGCGCTTTCATGGTTATGGCACAGGTGAATGGACCGATTCTGCGGTACGGCGATATATCCGAGATGCCGAAAATTTATTAGTACATCTTCATGTTCTAACTAGAGCCGATTGCACAACTAGGAATCAGCGCAAGGCTGAGTTGCTTGCCAAAACTTACGATTCACTTGAAGAGCGAATTACAAAGTTAATGGAAGAGGAAGAACTTGAAAAAATTAGACCGGATCTAGATGGCCGGCAAATTATGGAAATTCTTAATCTTCGCCCATCGCCTTTAGTCGGAGCGGCCTACCAATATCTCCTTGATTTACGTATGGAACAAGGGCCACTTGGTGCGGAAAAGGCAAAAGAGGAATTACTTAATTGGTGGCGTGTGAATGCGCCGAAAAATTAGCTTTCTTTAAGAGCAGCGCACTTGTGATTAGATAAATAGCAGCGATTAAAAACTCTAATAATTTGGAGATGCCACTTTTTGGCAAAATGAGAGCGGCAAGTACTGCTCCCCCGACAATTGCACCGTTTACCGCAACATCGTAAAAGGCAAAGATTCGGCCACGATATTCATCTTTAATCTTGGTTTGCACCAGCGCATCATTTGTAACTTTTACGCTTTGACCAAACATTCCAACAAAGAATGCGGTAGTAATTAACATCGCCTCATTTGGATAAAAGGCAAAGATTATTAAGAATGGAATCGGTGCGATTAATGAGAATTTAATCCATTTATGCCTGCCATATTTAATGACACCAAGAGGGCTTATAAAGGAGCCAAGTCCAATGCCCACACCCGCGATCGCTAAGGCAAAGGCAAAACCACGAAGCCCCGCATCAGGATTATTTGGAGGGTTGTAAGTATTTCGCTCAAGTAAGAGGCCAACCAAGGTGAGGGAGGTCAGGCCGCCTCGTTGAATCGCCGTAGCAAAAATTCCACGTAGTGCATCGCCATGACCTTTAAGAATGGTGAAACCTTCCAACATCTCTTTCCAACCCTTAATCTCAGTTGAAACTTCATGATGCTGCGGGCCAATCTGCATCCGAGTTAATCTATTTGTTAAGAAGCTGGCTAATAGATAGCTGGCACTTGCCAAGAAAACCAGCGTTGCATCAGATGTATCACCGCCAAATGTATGATCCAAAATATTTTTAAATCCAATTCCAACACCGCCACCTATAACTACAAAGATGGTGCCACCGGTTACCGCTAATGCATTTGCCGTTATCAACTCATCGCGTTCGACAATAAGAGGTAAGCCAGCCGAAAGCCCAGCAAGAATTAAACGATTTATTCCAAAGGCAACCAAGACAAATAGCGTTAAGACTATTCCGGTTGAATGCGCTTTAAGAAGTATGGCAATAATTATTAAATCAACGGCACGAAAAATATTTGCAATAGCAACAATATTTCTACGACTAAAGCGATCTAAGAAGATCCCGGCGTATGGACCGATAAGTGAATAAGGAAGCAGGACAACGCTAAAAGCTAACGCGGCACTTACTGCACTGGGTTGACGTTCTGGGGAAAATAAAACAAATGAGGCGAGCGCCGATTGAAATAAGCCATCGGTAAATTGCCCAAGCCAGCGAATCTGTAGCAATTTGGCGAAGGGACTTTTTCGATGTACCGGCCAAGCAGGGATGCGCATAGCCAAAGCGTAATGAGTTACTTAGGTTTATCCTTCTCTATGTGTCTGTTGCTAAAAACGGGATGTGGTCTAAGCGCGATGAGATTGATTATTCACTCGATCGCCGTAACACCCTGCAAGCACTCTTTCGGGGAAGTGCATCTGCGATGGATGCCTGCGATGCCGATCCATATTTAAAGCGCGCCGCTAAACATCATGGCGATGCCACCACTCGCCCCTGCCCAATCTGCCGACGGGGTGAGATCCGCGAACTTCGTTACGTCTTTGGCGATCAACTTGGCCAATACTCCGGACGAATTAAGTCAGTCAAAGAATTGACCGAGATGCAGAGTGAATATGGCGAGTTCCGGGTTTACACGGTGGAGGTCTGCCTAGATTGCGATTGGAATCATTTAATTTACTCATATCTATTAGGTGATGGCCGCACCCGCAAGCCACCCCGTAAGGCACACACGCTGGAAGATGATGACTTTAAGCCTGATCGCAAAGTAAAGAGCTGGCACGTTCACGAACAAGTGCTTCGTGAGCAAGGGCGCAGCCGGTAACAGGTAGCCTTAACTTATGTTCGAGCGGCAAAAAGTAATTCGTTACACCGTCTTCACCGTCGGTATCGGATTCATTGTTGCCGTCCTTGGCTTTACCCTCGCCTTCTTTACAGTGAAAGTCCCAGATCCAAATGCCTTTGTTAATAGCCAATCCACCATCATTCAATATGCCGATGGCTCTGAGTTAGGTCGACTAGGTTCGGAAAATCGCACGATTGTTACGTTGGCAAATATTCCACTTAGCGTTCGCCATGCAGTTATGGCGGCAGAAGACCGAAACTTTTATACCGAAAGCGCTATTAGTCCACTAGGTATTGCCCGCGCACTACTTAATGATCTACGCGGCGGTTCGCTGCAAGGTGGTTCAACGATCACCCAACAATATGCAAAGACCGCATTCTTAACTCAGCAACGAACAATTACGCGAAAAGTAAAAGAACTCGTAATTTCATTGAAGTTACAGAACATCATGTCGAAAGATCAGATCTTAGAAAATTACTTAAATACAATTTATTTTGGTCGCGGAAGTTATGGAATTGAAACCGCATCGGAAGTTTATTTCGGCCGCACGGTTGATCAATTAAATGTCTCCCAAGCAGCAGTGCTTGCCAGTATTTTGCGCTCGCCAGGTTATTACGACCCATCATATGGTGGTGGAAATATGAAGCGCCTGCAGGAACGTTGGCGTTATGTATTAGATGGAATGGTTAGCGCGCATTGGTTAAGTAAGCGAAGCGCAGATGCCGCCATCTTCCCAACACTTAAAGATCGGGTTCGCTCTGGAACTTTATCTGGACCAAAAGGTTATGTAGTTTCATGGGTTGTTCATGAATTAGGAAAACTTGGCTTCACTGAAGATCAATTGCAAACCGGTGGTTATGTAATTCGCACAACTTTGGAGAAGAAGAATCAAGAAGCAGCCGTTGATGCCGTTGATAAAGGAACTCCTAAAGGTGCGCCAGATAATTTAAGAATCGGCTTAGTCTCGATTCGTCCAGGAACTGGCGAGATTGTTGCAATGTATGGCGGACGTGATTATTTAGTTAGCCAATTAAATAGTGCGACTCAAGGAATTACCCAAGCCGGCTCTAGTTTTAAGCCATTTGCTTTGGTTGCCGCGCTAGAACAAGGTATCCCACTCTCCTCAACTTGGAATGGCGTCTCGCCACAAGTATTTGATGATGCTGGAAAACCATATCCAGTTTTCAATTATGGAAATGAACAATATAAAAATATTGATCTATTAACGGCGACCGCGCACTCTGTAAATACCATCTTCGTTCCACTTGGAATGAAGGCGGGCCCAGATAAAATTATTGATGTAGCTAGGCGTGCCGGTATCCCAACAACAGTAGCTATGATGCCAACTCCTTCAGTAACACTTGGTGTTGCTAGCCCCCATGTAATTGATCTGGCAGCTGCTTATGCCACTTTTGCCGCAAATGGAACTTATGCAAAACCATTTATCGTTAATGAAGTATTGGGCTCAAATAAAGGCGTTCTTTACCAATCTCAAATTCAAACGCAACAAGTCTTTCAACCAAATGTTATGGCTGATTTAACTCATGCTTTGCAACAAGTAGTGGCCTACGGAACCGGAACCGGAGCCGCCGTTGGAATTCAACAACCAATCGCCGGTAAGACCGGAACCACAACCGATAACGCATCTGCTTGGTTTAATGGTTACTCACCACAATTTGCAACCTCGATCGCACTCTTCCGCGATGATGCAACCCAATCGCTAAATGGAATCGGTGGCCTTAATTCGGTAACTGGTGGTTCCTTCCCAGCTCGCATTTGGAATCTTTATACTCGAACCGTCTTGAGTGGCCAACCAATTGTTCCATTCCCAGAACCAGCAAATATTGGTGGAACAACGCCAGTTTCATATGCAACTGCGATTCCAACACTTGATCCAGCTCTTGCTGTTACCCCAACACCAAAGCCAGTTGCGAAATATCCAACTGCTTCGCCTTCACCAACCAAAGCAGCTCCGACTAAAACAAAGAAGAAGTAATAAGTGAAGCTCCTTGTAAAGAGCGCAATCTTTCTAAGTATTCTCGCCGCCTTACTCTCCTTTGTGAAATTTGATCATTGCCGAAATTTTGGTTGGGGCGCACCACAAGATTATGTGCACGCCTGTTATTCAGATCTTCCGGCGCTCTTTAGCGATCGTGGATTGAATACACACACTTGGCCATATTCAAGTGCAACTAACGCGGTCGAATACCCACCACTAACTGGCCTTGTAATGTGGGCAACGTCCTTCGCAGTTAAACATAACTTTGATGAGTATCGAAGTTACTTCGATATCAATGCACTATTAATCGCACTTCTCTTAATTGGTTCGGTGATAATTTTAAAGAGAGCTAAGCCAGAGTTCTGGTATCTCTTTCCACTTGCTCCGGCGGTTATCGCATCGTTATATATCAACTGGGATATGTGGGCGGTAATTACGGCAATCGCGGCAATTTATTTATTTGATAAAGATAGATATCGGGAAAGCGCCCTCTTATTGGGAGTTTCAATTGCAACAAAATTTTTCCCAATAGTTTTACTTTTACCAATCGCAATAATTCTCTGGCGAAGATCAGCCAAGACCGAGTTATTAAAATACCTACTGCTTTCAGTGGGCACCTGGTTGGCTATTAATTTGCCATTCATAATTACAACCCCAACCGGTTGGTTTAGATTCTTTAAATTAAATTCCACCAGAGGCGCAGATTGGGGATCAATTTGGCATGCTGCTGCAGTATTTAATTTAACCGCACCCAAATTGAATTTGCTCTCCACACTTATATTTCTCATTGGGGCCATCGCATTTTTTATTTACTGCTTTACTTTAAAAAGTATTCCAACCCTTGGTCAGGTGGCCTTCTTTATCGTTGCAATATTTGTAACCGCATCCAAGGTCTACTCACCACAATATGTTTTATGGTTAACACCACTAGCAATCCTGGCCCTTAAAGATAAGAAAGATCGTGCAAGTTTTTGGATCTGGCAATTGGCAGAATTGATTTATCACTTTGCGATCTGGCAATACTTAGCCAGTTACAGTGGCGCCCACTTTGGAATTCCAGCAAAGGCATATGCCACCGCGGTACTGATTCGAGTAGCCGCATTGGCCTACTTCTCCATCCGACTTATGCGTAAATCCACACTGCCGATTGATCCCCAAGAGCACGAATTTCTCTTGTCAGCCGCCGCGGGTTAGGCTTAGCCTTCCTTCAATTAAGGCCACACCCGTGGTTTTGATCAAAGGAGATTTAACCCTCCTGCCGCGGAAATACCGTGGCCGCTTTAGTCCAGAGGAGGTGGGGTTAACGCATGCGTCATTATGAACTCATGGTCATTCTCGATCCTGAATTAGAAGAGCGCACAGTCGCACCAAGTCTTGAGACATATCTCAAGATCATCAAAGACAGTGGCGGAAAAGTAGACAAGCTCGATATTTGGGGCCGTCGCCGCATGACCTTCGAAATCAATAAGAAATCAGAAGGTATTTACGCTGTTGCAGATTTGCACTGTGGTCCAGAAGCGATCAAAGAACTTGACCGTCAACTGAATTTGAACGAAGCAGTGCTTCGTACCAAAGTCGTTCGTCCAGAATAAAACTAAAGCATCTAAAGTAGATAAGAGAGAAAAGAAATGGCAGCTGGAGATACAACGATCACAATGATCGGAAACCTTGTAAACGATCCGGAATTGCGCTTCACACCATCTGGTGCTGCGGTTGCAAAATTCACGGTCGCTTCCACTCCCCGTTACTTAGATAAGAACACAAATGAATGGAAGGATGGCGATAGCCTCTTCCTGCAATGCAATATTTGGCGTCAAGCAGCAGAGAACGTTGCCGAGTCACTTACTCGCGGAATGCGCGTAATTGTTTCTGGTCGTTTGAAGCAACGCTCATACGAAACCAAAGAAGGCGAAAAGCGCACTGTGTACGAAGTCGAAGTTGACGAAGTTGGTCCATCACTTCGAAATGCAACTGCAAAGGTCACCAAGACAACTCGTGCTGGTGGCACTTCAGGTGGCACATTCTCTACTCCTGCATCAGAAGCTTCTGCTGAAGACCCATGGTCTGCAGCACCTGTTGGTGGTGGCTGGTCTTCAGCTGGCACCGACGATCAACCTCCGTTCTAATTAACCAACCATTCCTGAAAGTAAATACTTTTAGGGCATCCTAAAAAGGAGCACCAAAGTGGGCGCAAGAAATAACAAGACGCTGAAGCCGAAGCCAAAAGTCAGCAAGATGTCGGCCGCAGCAATGAAGAAGTTTAAGAAGAAGCCATGTTCTTTCTGTCGCGATAAGGCAACTTATATCGACTACAAGGATATTAATCTTCTACGCAAGTACATCTCAGATCGCGGCAAGATCCGCGCTCGTCGAGTAACCGGTGCTTGCACCCAACATCAACGCCAGATTGCCGCCGCGGTTAAGAACTCCCGCGAAATGGCACTTCTGCCTTACACCTCGACAGCACGCTAAGGATTGGTGAAATAAAAATGAAACTCATCCTTACTCGTGAAGTTAATGGCCTAGGCCAAGCAGGCGATGTTGTAACTGTTAAAGATGGTTACGCACGTAATTTCCTTCTTCCACGTGGCCGTGCAATTGCATGGAGCCTCGGCGGCGAGAAGCAGATCGAAGGAATCCGTCGCGCCAAGAGCGCTCGCGCAATCCGCGATCTAGATCATGCCAAGGAGATCAAGGCCACTCTTGAGAAGGCCGAAATCACTGTAAAGGCAAAGGTTGGCGCATCAGGCGTTCTATTCGGTTCTGTAACCGATAAGGACATCGTTGCTGCAATTAAGGTTGCAACCGGTCTAGATATCGATCGCCACAGCATCAAGCAAGATGGTGGACACATTAAGAAGGCTGGAAAGTACTCTGCGAAGATTTCACTTCACGGACAAACAACCGCCACAATTTCTGTGAACGTTGTCTCTGCTTAATCAAGGCAGATTATTAAATAACCCGCCCCTCACCGGGCGGGTTATTTATTTTTAAAGATTAAATTTTTAAAGATTAAATTGCTAAGTATTAAATAGTGAGATGCGAAAAAGTTTCTTTACCCACAAGGTTGCACGCTCAAACACGCTTAAATCTCAGAGTTACCCACACAAAATCAATACTTATCAACAGTTATTCACAGCTTTCCCACATCTTTCCCACGACTGGCCACACAACCAACTGCGACCGCGATAACCCTCTGTCGGTGGAGAGTGAGAGTATCTGCCCATGAGCATCGCAGAACTTCCTGGCGCCAATAATCGGCGCAATCAGAGTTCTGCCGGCAATATTGAGTTCGAACGAACTCCACCACAAGATTTAGTTGCCGAACAAGGTGTACTCGGTGGAATGCTCTTATCTAAAGAGGCAATCTCTGATGTTGTTGAAGTAATTAAAGATCGCGACTTCTATCGCCCAGCACATGAATTAATTTACGATGCAATTTTAGATTTATATGGTCGCGGCGAACCAGTAGACCCAGTAACCGTTGCATCTGAATTAACCAAGCGCGGTGATATTGCTCGCGCAGGCGGTGCACCGTATTTACACACACTTATCTCTTCAGTCCCAACCGCAGCTAATGCCGGTTACTACGCGCGAATTGTGCGCGATCACGCAATCATGCGCCGCTTGGTTGAAGCCGGAACAAAGATTGTACAAATCGGTTATTCGCAAGAGGGCGAGATCGATGATGCGGTTGATCAAGCACAAGCAGAGATCTACAACGTTACAGAACACCGTACCTCTGAAGATTACATTCAACTCTCAGAGTTACTTCCACAAGCCTTAGACGATATCGAAGCGATCTCAAATGGCGTTAAAGGTGAAGGCGTTAAATCTGGCTTCAAAGATTTAGATGCGCTAACAAATGGTTTCCATGCCGGAAATATGATTGTTCTCGCTGCTCGCCCTGCTGTTGGTAAATCAACGCTCGGCTTAGATATTGCACGTAACGCATCAATTCATAATGGTGATACCTCGGTTATCTTCTCACTTGAAATGAGCCGCTCTGAAATCACAATGCGTATGTTGTCGGCGGAAGCTCGCGTACCACTTAACAATATTCGTTCTGGCGCCCTCACTGATGAAGAGTGGGGCCGGTTAGCAAAGCGGATGGGCGAAATTTCGCAGGCTCCGCTATTTATCGATGATTCACCGAACCTTTCACTTATGGAGATTCGGGCAAAGGCTAGACGTCTAAAGCAGCGTCACAATTTGAAGTTAATCATCATCGATTACCTGCAGTTGATGACCGCCGGCAAGAAAGTCGAAAATCGTCAACAAGAAGTCTCTGAGTTCTCGCGTAATCTAAAGCTTCTTGCAAAAGAGCTAGATGTCCCAGTTATCGCGATCTCGCAGTTGAATCGTTCACCAGAACAACGCGCTGATAAGAAGCCGATGCTCTCCGACCTTCGTGAATCTGGTTCGATCGAACAAGATGCTGACGTTGTAATCCTTCTTCACCGCGATGATATGTATGACAATGCCTCTCGTTCTGGCGAAGCAGATCTAATTGTTGCAAAGCACCGTAATGGCCAAACTCGCACCATTACAGTCAGTGCGCAGCTTCACTTCTCAAGATTTACCGATATGGCTCCTAGTTACTCAAGCCAAGAGAATAGTTTTACGAAAGATAATTAATTGATCGGTGTTAGCGAACCATTGCTAACATCAAAGATTGCGCCCATCACCTTTATATCTTTTGCCAATAAGGGATAACTTTCAATACGTTGAATATCCTTTAACAAAGCGGTGCGCTGATCTTTCACAGTTCTAATTTCAATGCCGCGGGTATCTACGCCAGATTTCTCCATAATTGCCGCATGCATCTCAGCTTCATCTGCTGAAGCCATTCGACAATCGGTATGTGGCATAACTAGAACACGATTCACACCAAGTAAATGTGTTGCCAAAACCAGGGTACGCAGAACATCCTCTGTGACGCGAGCTCCGGCGTTGCGAAGAATCTTGGCATCGCCAGCTTCCATGCCCACAATATGCAATGGGTCGATTCGAGAATCCATACATGTAACGATTGCTAAGCCTTTACGCGCCTGGCCGGTCAACCCTTGCGATTTAAAATCTGCAGAGTATTTCTTATTTGCATCAAGTAGATCTGCGAAATTCTCCATAGCAAAATTCTAACTTAATTAATCAGGTATGCGATTTAGCTTTATCTGCCAGGTAGATGCCTACCAAGATGATGGCCGCGCCGATCAACTGCCAGGTAGTTAAGTTCTCCTGCAAGATGATCCAAGCAAAGATGCCGGCGAAGATCGGTTCGAGCATTCCGATTACGCTGGAGGTCGATGCGCTAAGTCCATGCAGACCACTTAGGACAAAACCATACGGAACAACGGTGCCAAAGAAGATTACCCAGAGGATTAGGGCCCAGCCTGGAAATACCGCACCGGCAAAGCGGCCAACTAAGTGAACATGAGTATGGAAAATTGCGGTCGGATAACTCCAGATTGGTTGCACGATCAAGAAGAAGAGGGAAGAGACGCCCAGCCCCCAAACAAGAAGTGCTGGCCGCGGATGGACCTTCAATAAACGCTCGCCAATTAAGAAGTAACCAGTCATTGCAAAGGCATCAATAATTGCGTAGATGACTCCCAAAGTATCAAGGGTGGTGCCCTTCCAAACTTGGGCCAGCAAGATCAATCCGATAAAGCCAATAGTTAAGCCCCACCACATTAATTTGGAGACTGGTTTTTTCAAGATAAATTTTAAGAAGAGTGAGATCCAAATAGGAGAAGTAAATTCGATAATCAAAGCGATACTTACATGAAGCCTTTGAATCGAAAGAAAATAAAATAAGTTAACCGCAGTAAATCCAACCAACCCAAATGCGATCAACCAGGCGATCTCAGATTTGCTAGCGAGCAGACTCTTGCGACTGCGAAGCAAGACAAAGGTAAGTAGAACTAAGAAAGCACCGATGGTTCGAATTTCAGTTAAGCGAGTTGCCGAAAGCAACTTGGTCTCCATAATTAACTTACTTGGAACTCCGTTAAAGGCGAAGAAGAGAGCGCCGCAAGCTAAAAATATTTCATGGCGGGCTTTGCTAAGCATCCGCGAAGAATACCTCTAATAAGCGCTTTCTGGGATCTCCATTAACGCACCGCTCTCACTCTGCAGAATCTTTAATTCGGCGCGAATATGTGGCAGAACAGTTTGAATAAAGAATTTAGCTGCCGCAACTTTTCCAGTATAGAAATCGGAATCTTTACCAGCGTTTGGCATCTTTGAAAGTGCAACTTCGGCTTGGCGAAGAAGTAGCCAAGCAATGATTATTTCGCCAACCGACATAAGCAATCGAGTGGTATTCAGACCGGTCTTATAAATCTCTTCTGGCTTCTCTTGCGACTCCATAGCAAAGCCGACCATCGCACCCATCATGGAATTAACATCTTCTAGAGCCTTTGCAAGTGCCGCCTTCTCATCTTGAAGTTCGCCACCACTTGCACAAAATGAACCAATCTCTTTTCCAAGTAAACCAATTGCGCGCCCGCCATCTTTCACAATCTTGCGGAAGAAGAAATCAAGCCCTTGAATTGCAGTGGTTCCTTCATACAAGGTATCGATCTTGGCATCTCGAACATATTGTTCTAGCGGCCAATCTTGTGTAAAGCCACTTCCACCAAAGGTTTGAAGTGATTCAGTTCCAAGAAGAACCCAGGATTTTTCGCTGCCATATCCCTTAACAATTGGTAGTAAGAGATCGTTAAGCGCCTCTAGATCTTTAATCTTTGCATCGTCTTTCTCGGCAAGAGCAATTGCAATCGCATCTTGAATCGAAGCGGTGTAAAGAACAAGTGCTCGCATTCCCTCTGAGTAAGCCTTTTGCACCATCAAGGAGCGACGGACATCTGGATGATTAATGATGGTTACTCGTGGGCTTGCCTTATCGGAGGCCTTGGTTAGATCAGGTCCTTGCACGCGATCCTTTGCATACTTAAGTGCTTGTTGATATCCGGCGCTTAGGGTTGCAATTGCTTTGGTGCCAACCATCATTCTGGCAAATTCAATTACTTTAAACATTTGTGCAATTCCATTGTGAACATCGCCAAGTAAGTAACCAACAGCTGGTTCTTTCTCACCCAGGTTCATCTCACAAGTGGCAGAAACATTTAGCCCCATCTTATGCTCGACATTTGTCACATAGACACCATTTCGTTTGCCAAGCGCCCCGGTCTCTAGGTCAAACATAAACTTTGGAACCAGGAAGAGACTTAACCCCTTAGTTCCTGGACCGGCACCTTCTGGTCTTGCTAAAACAAAGTGAATAATATTTTCATTTAGATTTGAATCGCCAGATGTAATAAATCGCTTCGTGCCGGTGATGTGCCAGGTGCCATCACTTTGCTGAACCGCCTTGCTTCGACCAGCTCCAACATCTGAACCGGCATCAGGTTCGGTTAATTGCATAGTCGCACCCCAGTCTTTATCGACCATGTGCTTTGCAATTTTCTTCTGATCATCAGTGCCAAGTTGATAGGCAACTTGCGAGAAAGAAGTTCCGGAGGCGTAAATATGAATTGCTGGATTTGAACCTAAAACCATTTCCGCGATCGCCCACCGAATTGAAGGTGGAATTAAGGTGCCACCGATTTCAACCGGAGCGTCAATGCGCCACCATTCGTTATCCATATAAGTGCGATATGACTTAACAAAACTTTCAGGAAGTGTTACATCGCCAGTTTCTTTATTGAAAACTGTTCCCTTGCGATCGCCCTCGATAAAACTCGCAGCTAAATCTTTTTCGGCCATACGTTTAACTTCTTCGAGCATGCCCATCGCGGTTTCGCGGTCGATCTCTTTATAGATTGATTTTCCTAATATGGATTCTCGCTCGAGGAGATCAAATAGGCAGAATTCGATATCGCGCAGGTTTGCTATGTAGTGGCCCATGGCTCAATAATGCTACTGGTCAGTAACTTAATCAAGCACGAGGGAAGCGATAGGGTCGGCTCGTGCTACTAAGTGACCGCGATATCAAATCCGAAATCAGCGCTGGCCGCGTAAAGGTCGAACCCTTTGATGCCGGGATGGTCCAACCATCTTCGGTCGACGTTCGCCTCGATCGCTTCTTCCGCGTCTTTGAAAACCACAAGTATTCAGTTATCGACCCTTCAATCGAGCAACCAGATCTAACTCGTGAAGTTGCTTGCGAGCCAGATGAAGAGTTCATTCTGCATCCAGGTGAATTCGTCCTTGCCTCAACTTATGAAGTAATTACCTTGCCTGATGACATCGCGGCACGGCTTGAAGGAAAGTCATCACTAGGTCGCCTCGGCCTTTTGACTCACTCAACTGCCGGCTTTATCGATCCTGGATTTTCGGGTCACATCACCCTCGAACTTTCAAATGTCGCAAATCTTCCAGTAAAGCTCTTTCCGGGAATGAAGATCGGACAGCTTTGTCTCATCAAACTCTCATCTCCTGCAGAGCATCCATATGGTTCGGCACTATATGGTTCTAGATATCAAGGTCAACGTGGCCCAACAGCCTCGAAGTCTTGGTTGAATTTTCACAAATCAAAAATTCAATAATTAGTTTTTATTAGGAGTTGTTATGAGTTCCACAATAATTGTTCTAGGAATCCTGGCTCTAATTTTAATTTTCTTAGTCGCAAGCTACAACCGGTTGATTCGCTTAAATGTAAGTGTCGATGAAGCCTTCTCGCAGATCGAAGTACAACTTAAGCGTCGATCTGATCTCATTCCAAATTTGGTAGAGTCTGTTAAGGGCTATGCCAAGCACGAAAATAGCGTCTTTGAAAACGTCGTCGCTGCTCGTGCAAAGGCCACAACTGCCACCACAGTTTCTGATGTAGCTGCGGCAGATGGCGCGCTTACCCAAGCGCTGCGCGGTTTGCTTGCAGTAACCGAGGCGTACCCAGATCTAAAGGCATCAACAAATTTCTTATCGCTACAAGAAGAGCTCTCCACAACGGAGAACAAAGTCTCATTTGCCCGCCAGTTCTATAACGACAATGTTCGTTCGTTAAATCAATCGGTGAAGACCTTTCCAGGCAATCTATTTGCGGGAGTTGCCAAGGTTAGCGCTCGCGATTTTTATGTCGTCGATGATCCACAAGATCGCAAGGCGCCAAACGTTAAGTTTTAAAAATGCCTAATTTTCGCCAACTTCAATTAGCGAATCAACGCAAAACCTTTGGCCTGCTTCTTGGCATGGCCGTTCTGGTCTTTGTTGTTATCTACGCAGCACTTAACTATTTCGGCAAAACTGGAATTGGCTTAGTTCCATTCGCTGTTGGCATGGCGCTAATTTCAGTCTGGGGTTCTTACTATGCCTCCGACACCATTGTTTTAACTATGACTGGTGCGCGGGAAATTCAAAGTTCAGATAACCCAAAACTCTTTGATTTAATTCAAGAGGTCTGTATTGCTAGCGGTCTTTCGATGCCAAAGGTGGCAATTGTTGAGGATCGCGCTCCTAATGCCTTTGCTACCGGTCGAAATCCGGCGAAAGCGGTAATCGCATTCACAACGGGAATTTTGGACGTAATGGATCGCGACGAATTACAAGGCGTTATTGCCCACGAACTTTCACATGTAAAAAATCGCGACACTTTGGTATCTGCCATTGCTGCAACTACTGCTGGGGCAATCGCACTTCTTAGTGATTTCATCATGAGGATGATGTGGTTCGGCGGCAATCGCGATCGCGAAGATAATGGAAATCAAAATCCATTGGCTCTTGTTGCATCCCTAATTGTTTTGATTTTGGCACCACTTGCTGCACTTTTACTTCGTTCGGCGATTTCAAGAAAGCGCGAGGCCCTTGCCGATGCCACCGCAGTCGCCTTCACTAGAAACCCAGCTGGACTTCGCCGTGCGCTTGAAGTCTTGCAACAAGATTCGACGGTCGTAGATCAAAGATCTACCGCGGTTGCGCATATTTGGATTGAATCACCGTTAGATCAATCAAGTGTCTCTAAATTGTTTGCTACCCATCCACCATTATCGGAACGAATTGCGACGCTTCGGGCGATGGAAGCTAATCCAAACTTGAATTAGTTTTAAGTCTTAGTTTTGAATTGGAAAGTGCAAGGTAAAAGTAGCGCCTGCCCCAACTTCGGATTCAACGTTAACGCTGCCACCGTGGGCCTTCATTACTGCATCAACAATTGCCAAACCAAGTCCGCTTCCCTCACCACTATTTCTAACGCGGGAAGGATCAGCGCGGAAGAATCTTTCAAAGATTCGTGATTGATCTTCCTTAGGTAACCCTGGTCCGTTATCACTTACTGAAATCGTTGTTTCATTCTCGTCTTGAATTATCGCCACAACAATCTTTGTTCCGGCTGGGGTATGTGTTCGGGCATTGGCTAATAAATTTGCTACGGCTTGGTGAATTCGCATGGAGTCACCTAAGACAAAGATATCTTCCCCGCCGACAATTGTTATTTCATGATCTTTACCGGCAGCCCTAGCCGATTCAACGCATTCGTATATTAAATGTTGAATATCAACTGGATCCTTGGCAAATGAAGGAGTCTGGTCTAACCGCGCTAGCAACAAGAGGTCTTCAACCAAAGAGCTCATGCGGATTGATTCGTTCTCAATTCGACCAACTAATTCTTTTACTTTATCGGCGCCTTCAACTGCACCTTGTCTATGCAATTCTGCAAAACCGCGAATTGCAGTAAGTGGGGTGCGAAGTTCGTGGCTGGCATCGGCAACAAAGCGACGTAAGCGATCTTCTGATTCCCGGCGAACGGCAAAGGTATCTTCGATTCGGCTTAACATCGTATTTAGCGAACCAGTTAAGCTACCAACTTCAGTATTTGGATTTACTTCTGGCAGACGAGCCGATAAATCCCCATCGGCGATCGCCGCAGCAGTATCTTCAATTTGATTTAGTGGCCGCAGGCTTAGATATATTAATACCCAACCAATTGCGGTGATAAAAATTAGTGCAAAGCCACCGATCAAAATATAGAGCAGGGTTAATTCACCAAGCGTCTTATTAACATCATTTAATGAGAGCGATACAACGACCGTTCCGATTCCTGATGGAAGTAGTTTTGCGACAACGCGCACCGGAGCTTGGCCCGATTCACCATCTAAGGTAAATGGGCGGCCTTGATGCGAGACAACTTCGGCAGGTGTTAATTCTTTAAAAATATTATTTGCGGTATCAGCTGAAATGTCGCCACCTAGATGTCCAACCACGGTCCCGGTGAGATCTAGCAAAGTTACTCGGACTTGAGTTGGGACTGCGCCTAGTGGGCGCACCGGCTTGAAGCCACCACCGTCATCGCCACCACCATTAGCATTTGGATCAATTCCCGCACGGTCAAGACGCATGAGTGAATTTCCAGTGATGGTATTTAACTGGGAATCTACTTGTTTGATTAAGAAAGAGCGAAGAAGTGTTCCGGCAGCAAAATCAGAGGAGATGATCGCAACCGCCGATAGCGAAATTGTGGCAAGGATTAGTCGATTGCGAAGCGACCAATTTGAAATGCCAATCTTGCCCAATTTCACTTCTAAAGTTTACTTTATTTTGTTGGGGCGATTCGCATGCGATAGCCAACGCCGCGCACCGTATGGATTAGCGCAGGTTCGTAGATATCAATCTTCTTTCGAAGGTATGAGACATATGTTTCTACGATGCCAGCATCGCCACGAAAATCATATTGCCAAACATGATCCAAGATCTGGGACTTACTTACAACGCGATCTGCATTGATCATCAAGTAGCGAAGCAATAAAAATTCAGTAGGAGATAGTTCGATTAAATTACCAGCGCGGCGAACTTCATGTGTGGCTTCATCTAATTCTAAATCGGCAAAACGAATCTTCTCTTCATCGATATCGCTTTCAACAACGCCGATACGACGAAGTAGTGCACGTAAACGTGCTACAAGTTCTTCTAGGCTAAATGGTTTTGTAACGTAATCATCGCCACCAATGGTTAATCCTTGAATCTTGTCTTCAACGGTATCTTTTGCGGTTAAGAATAAGACGCCAACGTTGTGGCCATCTTGACGAAGCTGGCGACAGACATCAAAACCATTTTGATCCGGCAACATCACATCAAGGATTAGCGCATGAGGCTTGAACTCTTCGGCAATTGCGAGCGCTTGTGAACCGGAGGCCGCGGTGCGAACTTCAAAGCCAACGAAACGAAGGCTGGTGGCGATTAACTCACTGATATTGCTCTCATCATCAACGACAAGGATCCTTGAAGTTTGGGAGGTAGCAGCTTTGGTGGGTGCGGTTGCGGTCTTAGTCATGTCGTAAGAATCTACCGCGGGGCTGGGAGTTTTCTGAGAACTAGCCGAATTTGGCCTACGATTTTCGAGGCAGAGTTATCCCCAGTAGTTATCCACGGTGTGGAGAATTACAGGAGTGTAATTAGCGCTTTTTAGCGGCCTATTAACGCCAGCGTGTAGCTAGCGAGAAGCCGAAGGCGATAAAGCCAAAGCCACAGACCATATTCCAGGCCCCAATATGAGGAATTGGGTACTTGGTCGCGCTTACGTAGAAGATAACGATCCAAATCAGGCCAGCGATAAAGGCTGCGACCATGGTTGGGGCTAACCACTTTGGGCTCTCGGTTGGGAGGGCTGGAGTGTTAACAACCTTCTCAGATACGAAGGCCTTATCTTTCTTACGCACGCGTGATTTAGGCATGGTCGAAGGTTACACCAGAATAAGTTCATGGAAAGTACCCAGGACTACCAAACCGCAATCTCCTGGGCCCATGAAATTTTAGGTCCGGTTAATACGCCGCGTTTTTACATCCCACCCAAGCGCCTAGATAAAGCAGTTAGGGATGAGCAGAATTTTTCTTTTATTTTAAAGCCCGATCCATCTGATGGGATGAAGTACGGCCAAGCCTTTGGAAAGGCGCCAATCGTTATAAATGGTTGGGATAAGTGCGCCTTAGATGCGAGCGATGCACCAATTGAATCAATTGAATCAAGTGAATTTGGTGGCCTTGTTGAAAAAAATCGCTGGGATTTTTATGCCGCCGATACCAAAGATTTTGGAACTAACTTTGAAGAGCTAAAAGATGATGCCTACATTTCAAAATTCTTAGAAGAAAATACCGATGGTTCTTCAGTGATGCCGGGCGATACCGAAATCCTATTTTGGGCAAGTGTTGGGAGAGATGCGCTCGCAGCTGTTGTTCAATGGGAGTCCGGTGCATACATAATTGCTTCGGTTGCCACAAAAATTTCAGAACGCGGTAAAGGTTTAGCAACGCAATTAATTCAGCAAATCATGACCGAACTACATCATCGTGGAATTGATCAAGTTGGACTAGGTGTGGCACATAAAAATATTGCGGCTAAAAAAGTCTATGAAAGATGCGGTTTTAAACCACTATCTACCTTTATTAATTATTTTTCAGAAAGCTGGCTCGAGAGTCACAAGTGAAACTTCTGGTGGGCAAGCCACGCGGATTCGGGCAAATGGCGAAGTTCCCACTCCAGCACTGACGTGTAACCATGGTTGATCTTTCTCTTTAGTTAAACCGCGGGCTCGCCAATTCGGTAGATCACAATTGGTTGTTAACGCTTTACTCTCACCAAACCATGGCAATCGAACTTGCCCACCATGTGTGTGACCGGCAAAAATTAAATCAAGTTGATCGGCCGACATCGCATCCAAAATTCGCAGGTACGGAGCATGGGTTACACCGATTGCTAAATCTGCAGATATGTCCGGTGCCCCAGCAACCTCGTTGTAGTTATCAAGATTCAAGTGAGCATCATCAGTGCCGCGCGCCTCAATAGTTGTGTCATTAATTTTCAGTGTTGTACGGCTGTGGTTTAGATCGACCCAACCAAGACCGGTGAGTGATTTCTGCAATCCCTGCCAATCTAAATCTGGTCCCAGTTTTCGCTTTCCATGATCCTTCATCAAATATGAAAATGGATTTTTTGGTTTCGGACCGTAGTAATCATTTGAACCAAAGACAAAGAGACCGGGCAGATCCAACAAATCGCCAAGCGCTGAAAGCACAACTGGAACCGCATCTTTGTGGGCGAGAAAATCGCCGGTGCTAATGACTAGGTCAGGGGCGAGTTCGGCAAAGGATTTAATATCTGCGATCTCTCGTTTGCGGGCTGGACTTAAATGGAGATCGGAAAAATGCAACACGCGAATCGGGCGTTGGCCCGCAGGCAAAACCGGTACCGAAACTTCGCGTAGTTGATAACTCATAGGCGTGAGAAGATACCGCTATGGGACTAAAAGAGACACTTCAAAGCGACTTAACCGAGGCAATTCGTGGCCGAGATGAAGTTACATCCGGAACTATCCGTATGGTTTTGGCAGCAATCACCAACGAGGAAGTTTCTGGGAAAGTAGCCCGCGTCCTAGCCGATGCTGAAATTATTACCGTTTTATCTCGCGAAGCCAAGAAGCGTCGCGAAGCCGCTGAAGCATATAAAGATGCTGGCCGCGCCGATAAAGCAGAAGCTGAAACTAATGAAGGCAAAGTCATTGCCAAATATCTACCTGCGCAATTATCTGAAGATGAAGTTAAAAAAATTGTTGCTGATGCAATTGACGAAGTCGGCGCAACTGGGCCGCAAGATATGGGCAAAGTTATGAAGATTGTTCAACCAAAGACAGCTGGCAAAGCCGATGGTGGTTTTGTCTCCGGACTAGTGAAAGCAGCACTTAACTAATGACTAAATATGAATATGTAACAGTTCCTTTGCTTTCACATGCCACAAAACAAATTTTAGATACTTGGGGTTCTGAGGGTTGGGAACTTGTTCAAGTTGTTCCAGCACCAGGAAGCGGCGAACAACTCGTTGCTTACATGAAGCGAGAGGCAAAATAAATGGCTGATGTCCGCGCAAAGTTAAAAGAACTTGGTCTAGAACTTCCAGTTGCTGCGCTTCCACTTGCGGCATATGTCCCAGCAGTTCGTACCGGAAATTTAGTTTTCACAGCAGGCCAACTTCCATTGCTTGATGGAAAGATTCCATTCACCGGAAAAGTTGATGGTGGCGTAACACCGGATCAAGCAAAAGAACTTGCCCAACTATGTGCGCTAAATGCGTTAGCAGCGATTCAATTAGTTGCCAAAGTTGACGACATTGAACGCGTCGTTCAGGTGCGCGGATTTGTTAATGGGGCGCCAGGATTTATCGGACACCCAGGTGTTATTAACGGCGCATCAGAATTGTTTATCAAGATCTGGGGCGATGTAAATGGCAAGCATGCTCGCACTGCAATTGGTGTCGCTGAACTTCCATTGGATGCACCAGTTGAAGTTGAAGTGGTTGTAGAACTTAAGAAGTAATTATTTGCCGCGCTTGGAAAGGCGCTCGACATCAATTACAACAACGGCACGTGGTTCTAAGCGAACCCAGCCGCGACCAGCAAAATCAGCCAACGCCTTATTTACAGTTTCGCGCGATGCGCCAACTAATTGGGCGAGTTCTTCCTGCGTTAAATCGTGATTAACATGCAGGCCATCATCTTTCTGAACACCAAAGCGAGTTCCAAGATCCATGATTGCTTTTGCAACGCGACCAGGGACATCAGAGAAAACTAAATCGGCTAAAACTTCATTAGTGCGACGAAGACGCTGTGCTAAACGACCTAAAAGTTGAAGTGAGACTTGTGGGTGCTCGGTAACCCAACCAATAACTTGATCGTGTGCGAGTGCAAGCAAACGCGCATCGGTAACCGCGGTCGCGGTTGCAGTACGTGGTCCTGGGTCAAAGAGTGAGAGTTCGCCAAACATTTCGCCAGGTCCGAGGATTGATAAAAGGTTTTCCCGGCCATCAACAGAGGATGTTCCGAGTTTTAATTTGCCATCGACAACAACATATAAACGATCGCCAGCGTCGCCCTCTTTGAAAAGGGTATTTCCTTTTGAGACTTTAACTGGGGTCATTGATGCGCGAAGTGAAGCTGCAGATGCATCATCAAGCGCACTAAAAAGCGGCGCCTTTCTTACTACAGCGTCATCATTGATCTCTTTTGCACTGGCCACAGGTGAAAGGTACTCCCAATGGCAGTCGAACTCTAATCGAGATAATCTGATCGCCATGAGCCGGGGAGCTGATGGGAAAAATGCAATAGCCATTTATCGCGGCCTCACCAAGTATTACCCAGATGTTAAATGCGAGTTAGATTTTCAGACACCTTTTCAATTACTGGTCGCTACAGTTTTATCAGCGCAATGCACCGATAAGCGAGTCAATCAAGTTACGCCAAAACTTTTTAAACTATACCCAACCCCTAAAAAGATGGCGGCGGCGAAGATTGCTAGTGTTGAAGAATTGATTCACTCAACTGGTTTCTTTCGCGCCAAGGCACGTCACTTAGTTGAGCTCTCGCAGAAATTAGTTTCAGATTTCGATGGCGAAGTTCCGCCGATTCAAAGTGAATTAATTAAATTGCCAGGAGTCGGTCGCAAGACGGCAAATGTTGTTTTAGGGCATGCCTTCAATATTCCTGGAATCACTGTCGATACTCACTTTGGCAGATTGTCACGTCGCTTTGGTTGGAGTGAGTCACAAGATCCGGTGAAGGTGGAGCACGATGTTGAAAATTTAATTCCGGAAAAGGAATGGACCAATCTCTCACAGCGAATGATCTGGCATGGCCGGCGAATCTGTCATTCACGAAAGCCCGCCTGTGGTGCCTGCCCAATCGCTAAGTTGTGTCCTTCATATGGAATTGGCGAAAGCGATAAAGTTAAAGCCTTAGCTTTAGTAAAGAGAGATGAGGACTTTAGATGAAACGCATCTTTATTCTCGCACTCTCGTTACTTTTTATTTCCGCGAATACTTCATTCGCCGCCCCAACCGGTTCGGTAGTTTCGTGCGCGAATATTGCAACGGATTCAAGCAAGACAAAGGGAACTTCGCTTGCTTGCTTAGCCGGCGGCAAACCAGTTCTTCTTGAAAGTATTAAAGGCCCAGCAATTATTAATGTTTGGGGCTCTTGGTGTATTCCATGTCGCCAAGAGATGCCGCACTTTGTAGCGTTAGCTAAATTAAAGAAAGTCACAATTATCGGAATTGATGTTGAAGAGGCGAATCTGGCAGCTGGCAAGAACTTTGTTCTAGCTCATGGAATGAATTGGCCAATTCTCTTCGATCCAGATGGCCGTACTAAAAGTGCATTTGGGATGGGTGTTCCAGTTACCTGGTTTCTAAATAATAAGTCGGTAATTGTCTATCGCCAGATTGGAATAATTAATTCAGATCAACTTTTATTTAACGAAGTTAGTAAGTATCTAAAGATCAAAATATGAAATTTAATTGGGTAGATGCCGTCCTCGCATTCGGCGCCATTGTTGCCTTGGCTCGCGGTTATCGGGCTGGATTTCTAAAATCAATCTTCGCCATCTTTGGTTTTGTGGGCGGCGGATTGCTCGGTTTAATTATTGGCCTGCATTATTTAAATAACTTAGGCAATGTCATCGCGAAATTCGGGCTATTACTTCTTGCAATTTCAATCGGATCAACTATCGGTGAATGGCTAACTTCAAAATTTGCTAAGTTCTTTCACAATAAAATTCTCTTTGGTCCCTTTAGATGGCTCGACTCTATTTTGGGCGCAGCGCTCTCACTTCTTCGTACCGCTTTGATTTCATACATGGTCGCAGCGCTCTGTCTTGCCACACCATGGGGCTGGGCACACAAGAACATTCCGCAAAGCTTTATTTATAAGAAGATAACCAGCTTCACGCCTTCGATTATTAAAGATGTAACCAAAGAGATTAAGGCTATTAACTAATCTTCACTCTTGCCGGCGGATAAGCCAGATTGAATCAACTTCATGACATTTGGATCGGCCAAGGTAGTGGAATCACCGACTGCACGATTTTCCGCAACATCGCGAAGTAATCGGCGCATAATCTTGCCGCTACGAGTCTTTGGAAGTTCATTGACAACGACAATCTGGCGCGGCTTTGCGATTGGGCCGATCTCTTTTGCCACATGATCGCGCAGCTCTTTAACTAAAGCTTCTCCCTCATGATGTTCAACGCCACCGCGCAAAATTACAAAGGCAACGATTGCTTGACCGGTCATCTCATCTTTTGCGCCAACAACAGCTGATTCGGCAACAGCCGGGTGTGAGACCAAGGCTGATTCAACTTCGGTTGTAGATATTCGATGGCCGGAAACATTCATCACATCATCAACGCGGCCAAGTAACCAGATAGCACCATCTTTATCTAACTTCGCGCCATCTCCCGCAAAATACTTTTCAGCAAAGCGTGACCAATATGTTTCGGCATATCTCTCTGGCTCGCCCCAAATTCCACGAAGCATTGATGGCCAAGGTTGCGTCAAAACCAAATAACCAGCACCACCATTTCCTACTTCTCGTTCTTCATCATCAATAACTTTTCCAACGATCCCTGGCAAGGTTCCCATTGCAGAACCTGGTTTGGTTGCGGTGATTCCAGGAAGTGGTGAGATCAAGATTGCACCGGTTTCGGTCTGCCACCAGGTATCAACAATTGGACAACGATTGCCACCAATAACTTCGCGGTACCACATCCAGGCTTCAGGATTAATCGGTTCACCAACTGAACCAAGTAAGCGAAGGGAAGTTAAGTCACATGAGTTTGGAAACTCGGCGCCCCACTTCATCCACGTTCTAATTAATGTAGGAGCGGTATAGAGAATAGAAACTTTATATTTTTCAATGATTTCAAAGATCCGTGACTTGGTAGGAGTATCCGGAGTTCCTTCATACATAACCTGCGTTGCGCCATTAGCCATCGGACCATAAACCACATATGAATGGCCGGTAATCCAACCAATATCCGCAGTGCACCAATAAACATCTTTTGCTGGCTTTAAATCAAAGACCATCTTGTGCGTAAAGGCAGCTTGCGTTAAATAGCCACCGGTTGTGTGAAAGATTCCCTTTGGCTTTGCAGTAGTGCCAGATGTGTAGAGAATGAATAAGACATGTTCGGAGTCAAAGAATTCAGCGGTGTGTTGATCGGATTGCTTTTCAATTAGTTCGTGCCACCAAATATCTTTTGCGCCCATTGTTGACTCTTGCCCAGTGCGCTTTACAACTAAAACGTTTTCCACACTTGGCGTTGTTTTAACTGCTTCATCAACCGCTGGTTTTAAGGCAAAAGGAGCACCACGTCGAAAGCCACCATCGGAGGTAATAACCAATTTTGCAGTTGCATCATTAATGCGGGCGCTTAGTGAATCGGCTGAGAAACCACCGAAGACAACCGAGTGAGCAGCGCCAATGCGGGCGCAAGCCAGCATCGCAATCGCAGCTTCGGGAATCATCGGAAGATAAATTGCGACGCGATCACCAGATTTAATGCCGAGCTCGGTAAGTGCATTTGCCGCCTTGCTTACTTCGCGCAACATATCTTTATAGGTGTAAACCTTGGTATCGCCGGGTTCGCCCTCAAAGTAGAAAGCGACGCGATCACCGCGACCCTCATTTACATGGCGATCAAGACAGTTGTACGCAGCGTTTAACTTTCCGCCGATAAACCATTTAGCAAATGGAATTTGCCAATCTAAGACTTGGTTCCATTTTTGATCCCAATGTAATTCTGCGGCTTGATCGGCCCAAAATTGCAGGCGATCTTTTTCGGCGGCTTCAAAGAGGGCCGGAGTTGCATTTGCTTGCGCAACAAATTCTGGTGATGGCGCGAAGGCGCGATCTTCGTAGGAGAGATTTTCTAGCGCTACTTCCTCACTCATGTTTCGAGGTTACCAGCCGAAAGTTTTCCCCACAATGGTTTTCTACCCAGCTTGCACGAATTGAAAAATTGCCTGCGGCCAAAGTGCGTACTTTTTAGACATTCGTAACTTCACCTAGATCAAAAAATCTAGCTAACAGAAAAGGGTAAAAAATGTTTGGAACTATTTTCAGCGTCATATCAAATCTGCATATCTTTACTTTGGGGATCAAAGCCGTTGTTCGAGTCGCCAAGGTTGTCGCGCATAGCAATTTCGGCCTTTTAGGGTTGGACCGGGCCATGAGTTGGCTTGGTCTTAATTAACCCGAAATAAAGCAGCCGAGCCCACGCTCAGGTTTTCCAAACCACCCCAAAATGTGATGGGATATGCCGTAAGCCTCACCGCCGACCCAACGATGTGCCTGGTGCGAGATTTACACCGAAATATTCACGACAGATATTTCATAACGTACATATCGAATTTGGGAGAAGAAAATGCCAATAGCAACCCCGGAAGTTTATGCCGCAATGTTGGACAAGGCTAAGGCCGGTGCCTTTGCTTACCCAGCAATCAACGTTTCATCTTCACAGACGTTGATCGGCGCGATTCGCGGATTCGCTGAAGCAAAATCTGATGGCATTGTTCAGATCTCTTGGGGCGGTGCGGAATACCTATCTGGTTCCACCGTTAAGAACATGGTTGATGGCGCAGTTGCGCTCGCCGAATACGCACATATCGTTGCCAAGAACTACAACGTAAATATTGCATTGCACACCGATCACTGCCCAGTTGAAAAGTTGGATGGCTTCATGCGTCCACTTCTTGCCATTGGCGCCGATCGCATCAAGGCTGGAAAGTCACCACTATTTAATTCACACATGTGGGACGGTTCTGCAGTCTCGATGGAAGAGAATATGAAGATCGCTGACGAATTAATTACCAAGTCAGAAGCAGCTCGCACAATTCTCGAAATCGAAATTGGTGTTGTTGGTGGCGAAGAAGATGGCATCGAAGCAAAGCACGATGCAAAGCTTTACTCGACTCCAGAAGATGCCCTTTTAACTGTTAAGACTTTAGGCATGGGAGAACGCGGTCGTTACATGGTTGCCGCAACATTCGGTAACGTGCACGGCGTTTACAAGCCAGGAAATGTTGTTCTACAACCAGCAATTTTGAAGACACTTCAAGATGCTGTTGCAAAGGAAAAGGGCCTTGCCGCCGGTTCCAAGCCAATGGATCTTGTCTTCCACGGTGGTTCTGGTTCACTGCTTTCGGAAATTCGCGAAGCACTTGATTACGGTGTTGTGAAGATGAATATCGATACCGATACGCAATACGCATTTACGCGCCCAGTTGTTGATCATATGTTTAAGAATTACGACGGTGTTCTAAAGATTGATGGCGAAGTTGGAAATAAGAAGGCATACGATCCACGCGCATGGGGTAAGGCTGCCGAAGCCGGTATCGCTGCACGCGTAGGCGTTGCTTGCGAAGATCTTCGCTCCACTGGAACTTCACTAATCGCCTAATGCCAGCAATCGTTCTGCTCGGCGCTCAATGGGGCGATGAAGGAAAAGGTAAAGCAACCGATCTACTTGGCGACCGCGTTGATTACGTTGTTCGTTATCAAGGCGGAAATAACGCGGGACATACCGTTGTTATTGGCGACCAAAAGTATGCGTTGCACTTGCTTCCATCCGGAATTCTTTCGCCAAATGTTGTGCCCGTAATTGGAAATGGCGTTGTAATCGATCCGTCAGTTTTACTTGAAGAAATCAAAGGCCTCAACGAACGCGGCATTGATACTTCAAAGCTAAAGATTTCAACGAATGCCCATTTGATTACGCCTTATCACCGCACCATCGATAAGGTTTCAGAACGATTCTTAGGTAATTCAAAGATCGGAACCACCGGTCGCGGAATTGGTCCGGCCTATGCCGACAAGATCAATCGCATCGGAATTCGCGTGCAAGATCTCTTTGATCCATCTATCTTGCGTCAAAAAATTGAAGGCGCGCTACGCGATAAGAACCAAGTTCTAATCAAGGTTTTTAATCGCAAGGGAATTGAGATCGAGGATGTTCTAAATGAATACCTTGGTTATGCCGAAGTCTTGCGTCCATATGTCACCGATACCGCTTTGTTATTAGATAAAGCCCTTCGTGCAAATAAGAATGTTTTGCTTGAAGGATCACAAGGAACTCTGCTCGATGTTGATCACGGAACCTATCCATTTGTTACATCTTCTAATCCAACAGCTGGTGGCGCTTCAACCGGTTCTGGAATTGGCCCAACCAAGATCACTCGCGTAATTGGAATTGTTAAGGCTTACACAACTCGCGTTGGATCTGGTCCCTTCCCAACCGAATTATTTGATGAGGATGGCGAGAAGCTACGTAAGATTGGCGGCGAGGTCGGTGTCACCACCGGACGTAATCGTCGTTGTGGTTGGTATGACGCACCGATCGCGCGTTACGCAGTTCGCGTAAATGGAATTACCGATTTCTTCTTAACTAAGTTAGATGTTTTAACCGGATGGGAGAAGATTCCAGTCTGCGTTGCATATGACATCGATGGAACTCGCGTTGAAGAACTTCCAGCATCGCAATCTGATTTCCATCACGCCAAGCCAATTTATGAATATCTGCCAGGATGGAATGAAGATATTTCCAAGGCGCGTTCGATTGAAGATCTTCCAGCAAATGCCCGCGCATATGTGAAGTACCTAGAAGAGATTTCAGAGGCACCAATGTCTGCCGTCGGAGTTGGTCCAGGTAGAGATGAAACCATCTCAGTTAGGGATCTCATTTGAAGGTTCTGCTGATTGGTTCTGGCGGGCGCGAACACGCTCTCGCAAGTGCACTAAATCGCGATCCACAACTTGAAGAACTTCATGTAGCTCCGGGAAATCCGGGAATCTTAGAAATAGCAAAATGTCATCCGCTAGATATCAATGACAATGCAGCAATTGTTAAATTAGCAAAAGAGTTAGCCATTGATTTAGTTGTCATTGGTCCAGAAAAACCTTTAGTAAATGGCGTGGCTGATGCTCTGGCAAAAGAAAAAATCGCTTGCTTTGGTCCATCAAAAGCAGCTGCGCAATTAGAAGGCTCTAAAGATTTTGCAAAAAAAGTTATGCACGATGCCGGTGTCCCAACCGCTAAATCATTTACCTGCCGAAACCAAACCGAGATTGAAAGTGCGCTAGATAAATTTGGCCCACCATATGTTGTGAAGCACGATGGACTTGCCGCAGGCAAAGGAGTTGTCGTAACCGAAGATCGCGCATTCGCCATCGAACACGCACTTCAATCCGAACAAGTAGTTATCGAAGAATTTTTAGATGGTCCGGAAGTTTCCCTTTTCGGAATTAGCGATGGCAAATTTGTAATCCCAATGCAACCAGCCCAAGATTTCAAGCGCGCCTTTGATGGTGACCTTGGTCCAAATACCGGGGGCATGGGTGCCTATTCGCCACTTCCTTGGGCGCCAGATGAAATCATTGAGGAGACGTTAGAACAAGTTTTAAATCCAACAATCGCTGAGATGGCCGCGCGCGGCACACCATTTGTTGGTCTTTTGTATGCCGGACTTGCTCTTACTTCGCGGGGCACAAAAGTTATTGAATTCAATGCCCGATTCGGCGATCCCGAAACTGAAGTTTTATTACCCAGACTTGAATCACCACTTGCCCAATTACTTTATGCCGCAGCCACTGGCAACCTAGAAGATTTCGGCGGCCTACTCTGGCGAAAAGAATCAGCCGTCACAGTTGTTTTAGCTAGCGCCGGTTACCCAGCAGCGCCAATTATCGGCGAACCGATTATGGGAATTAAAACCAATGATCACTCAACGGTCTTTCACGCCGGCACCGAATTAAAAGATGGCCTTTTGCACTCGGCCGGGGGCCGGGTTCTGGCAGTGACTGGATTGGGAAGTGATTTAACCGAGGCGCGCGACGCCGCCTACCGCACCATCTCAAAAATCACCTTGCACGGCAGCCACTACCGCAGCGATATTGCGCTCAATGCGTCGGTGGCAGAGAAGGGCAATTAATGAACGATAATTCACCTATGAGCCTGCTCGCCCAAAGATATGCCTCCGGGGCGATGCGCGAAATTTTTTCACCCGAATCAAAAATAATTTCCGAACGTAAATTATGGATCGCAGTTATGCGCGCCCAGACAAAGCTGGGACATGCAATTGATGAAAAAGTAATTGCAGATTATGAAAAAGTAATTAATAAAGTTGATCTGGCATCAATCGATGCACGTGAGAAGCAGACCCGACACGATGTTAAAGCTCGGATTGAAGAATTCAACGCTCTTGCAGGACATGAAGCAATTCATGCCGGCATGACTTCGCGTGACCTAACCGAGAATGTCGAAGCGATGCAGATCCGCGACGGACTTAATTTAGTTCATAATCGTGTAGTAGCCACCCTTGGATTACTTGGTGATCGGGCAACCGAATTCATTAATCAAGCAATTGCCGGACGTTCACACAATGTCCCAGCACAGATCACAACTCTTGGTAAGAGATTTGCCTCCTGTGCGCAAGAACTTTTATTTGCTTATGAACGACTCGAAAACCTAATTTCTCGTTATCCAATTCGTGGCATCAAAGGTCCAGTTGGTACGGCCCAAGATTCGGTAGATCTACTTGGCTCATCAGATGCGCATTCAAAACTCGAATCCGAGATCGCCAAATATCTTGGTTTTGAAAACGTTTTAGATTCAACCGGACAGATCTACCCTCGTTCCTTTGATTTCGATGTAATCACAACTTTGGTACAACTTGCAGCCGCTCCTTCATCATTTGCCACCTCAATTCGTTTGATGGCGGGCGCTGAATTAGTAACTGAAGGATTTAAGGCTGGCCAAGTCGGATCATCTGCAATGCCACACAAGATGAATACCCGTTCTTGCGAACGAGTTAATGGCCTTGCCGTTGTCTTGCGCGGCTATGCCTCGATGGTTGGCGAACTATCTGGAGATCAATGGAATGAAGGCGATGTCTCTTGCAGTGTGGTGCGCCGCGTTGCGATCCCTGATGCTTTTTATGCCTTTGATGGCTTAATCGAAACTTTCCTGACAGTCCTTCGCGAATTTGGCGCCTTTCCAGAAGTTATCGCCGCGGAATTAACTAAATATCTACCATTTCTCTCTACCACCAAAATTCTTATGGCTTGCGTAAAAGCTGGAGTTGGCCGCGAAGTAGCGCACGAAGTTATAAAGGAACATGCAGTAGCAGCCGCACTCGGTATTCGCGAAGGCAAAGCAAATCTTATGATTCAAGCTATCGCCGAAGATTCTCGGATCCCACTTAACTTTGAAGAGTTAACCGCATTAATCTCTAAGCCACTTGAGTTCACGGGTGATGCCGCGGCTCAAACAAAGCGAGTTGTTAGTCGCATCGAAGCGATTACCTCCGCACATGCGCAGGCAGCGCAGTACGTTCCTGGCCAAATCCGGTGACGCAGGTGCTACCCGGATGGCAACATCTGCGCAGCGGAAAAGTAAGAGATCTCTATACAAATGATCGCGGCGAACTTTTAATCGTTGCCTCTGATCGCATCTCGGCCTTTGATTACATTCTCCCAACTTTAATTCCGGGCAAAGGTGAGTTACTTACCAAGCTTTCGCTCTTCTGGTTTGATTTCCTAAAAGATGTTGTACCAAATCACATAATTACAACTGAGGTACCAAGTGAAGTAGCCGGTCGAGCCGTAATCGTTAAACCACTAATTATGTTTCCAGTTGAATGCGTTGCCCGTGGTTATTTAACGGGAAGTGGTTGGGCGGAATATCAAAAGAGCCAGAGCGTCTGCGGAATTAAATTACCGGCCGGATTAAGCGATGGATCGAAATTGCCAGAACCAATATTTACGCCAGCAACAAAGGCTGAAGATGGCGAACACGATGAGAACATCACCTTTGAACAATGCGTTGGGATCATCGGCGAACAAGCTTCAGAAATTCTTCGTAAGTTAACGATCTCCCTATATAGCAAAGCCCATGATTATGCGGCTAGCAAGGGAATTATCTTGGCTGATACAAAATTTGAATTTGGAATTGATCATGAAGGTCGCATCTGCCTTGGCGATGAAGCGCTGACCCCGGATTCCTCAAGATTCTGGGAGGCCACCACGCGCGACTCCTTTGATAAACAATTTGTTCGCAATTGGCTTATAAACTCGGGCTGGGATCGCAACTCCACCCCACCTGCTCTACCTGACGATGTAGTCAAAAAAACCCAAGAACGTTATGCCAGCGCATATCAATTGCTAACCGGAAAGGCGCTTAAATAAATGGCCCTCATCGTCGTAGAAGTTATGTTGAAACCAGAAATTTTAGATCCACAAGGACAAGCCGTTGCTTCTGCATTGCCGCGCCTTGGTTTCAACTTTGCCAAATCAGTTCGCCAAGGAAAGCGCTTTGAAATTGAAGTTGAAGGAACTCCTACTGCTGAACAACTCGCGCAGGTGGAAGATGCCGCACATAAATTACTTTCTAATCCAGTTATCGAAACTTACGTTGTGAAGGTTGAGGGCTAATGTCTTTTCGCATTGGCGTTGTAACTTTTCCAGGGTCGTTAGATGATCGTGATGCTGCTCGCGCAGTTGAGATAGCAGGCGCAACTGCGGTGCCACTTTTTCACGCAAGCGATGATTTAAAAGAAGTTGAAGCTGTTGTTCTGCCAGGTGGCTTTTCTTATGGCGATTATCTTCGTTGTGGTGCGATCGCGCGCTTTGCCCCAATCATGAATTCCATTGTTACCGCAGCCGAACATGGTTTTCCAGTCCTGGGAATCTGTAATGGCTTTCAAGTTTTATGCGAATCGCATTTATTGCCAGGTGCGCTTACCCGCAATCAAGGACTGCACTTTTTATGTCGCGATCAAAAACTAAAGATTGAAAATACCGAGACGATGTGGACCAATGGATTTACTCAAGGCCAAGAGATTGTGATCCCGCTAAAAAATGGTGAAGGCTCTTTCCAGTGTGATGATGAGACCCTTGAGATGCTGGAGTCAGAGGGCCGAGTAATCGCACGTTATGTAGATTTTGATCCAAATGGTTCCCGCAATTTAATCGCCGGAATTTCTAACGAACGCGGCAACGTTGTCGGTTTAATGCCACACCCAGAACATGCGATTGAATCCCTAACCGGACCAAGTGAAGATGGTTTGATTTTCTTTAAGTCGATCTTGCACCAGATGGTGGGTCGCTAATGTCTTTAGATACCGTTACAAATGCGCAAAACAATCCAGATGCCTCCCAACCTTGGGCCGAACTCGGACTAAAGGAAGATGAATACGCAAGAATCAAAAACATTTTGGGTCGTCGCCCAACTTCAAGTGAATTGGCGATGTATTCAGTCATGTGGTCAGAACACTGTTCTTACAAATCATCAAAGGTTCATCTAAAGCAATTTGGCGAAAAGGCACCAAAGTCAGATGCGCTTTTAGTTGGAATTGGTGAGAACGCTGGCGTTGTCGATATCGGCCAAAATTACGCTGTAACTTTTAAAATCGAATCACACAATCACCCATCATTTGTTGAGCCATATCAAGGAGCTGCAACTGGCGTTGGTGGAATTGTTCGCGACATTCTTACGATGGGTGCCCGCCCGATTGCCGTGATGGATCCGCTTCGTTTTGGTTTAGCTGATGCCGAAGATACCCGCCGCGTTTTGCCAGGAATTATTGCTGGGGTTGGCGGCTATGGAAATTGTTTGGGGCTGCCAAATATTGGCGGTGAAGTTGTCTTTGATGAAACTTATGCTGGAAATCCTTTAGTTAATGCGCTTTGCGTTGGTGTTATGAAGCATGAAGATATTAAGTTGGCAAAGGCGCATGGCGCCGGCAATCTAGTTGTTTTATTTGGTGCGAAGACTGGCGGCGATGGAATTGGTGGCGTATCAGTTCTAGCATCGGAAACCTTTAACGCAGCAAAGCCAACCAAGCGTCCATCAGTACAAGTTGGCGATCCATTTGCTGAAAAAGTCTTGATTGAATGTTGCCTAGAGATTTTTCATGCCGATCTAGTTGTGGGTATTCAAGATCTTGGTGGCGCCGGACTTTCTTGCGCGACCTCTGAACTCGCAAGTGCCGGCAGTGGCGGCATGGAGATTGAATTAGAGAAGGTGCCACTTCGCGATCCATCACTTTCACCAGAAGAGATCTTGATGAGCGAATCGCAAGAACGTATGTGCGCGATCGTAGAACCAAAGCACATCAAGCAATTTATGGCGATCTGCAAGAAGTGGGATGTGACCGCAACCGTGATTGGTGAAGTTACCGAAGGCGAACGCTTGCATATCTCATTTAATGGCGAATTAATTGTTGATGTCCCACCTCGCACTGTTGCTCACGATGGTCCGGTCTATAACCGCCCAATCGCAAAGCCGGCTTACGTCGAAGAACGCGCAAAGGCAGTAATTAATATTCCAATGCCAACAAGTGCGGAAGATGTAAAAGCTGCAATCCTAAAGTTGATCGCCTCCCCAAATATCGCCGATAAATCTTGGGTCACCTCGCAATACGATAAATATGTCCAAGGCAATAGCGTCCTAGCTCAACCAGAAGATTCGGGAATGATTCGCATCGATGAGAAGACCAATCTTGGTGTTGCTATCTCTACCGATGCAAATGCCAGGTGGTCATATCTAGATCCATATGAAGGCGCAAAGTTAGCGCTTGCTGAAAGCATGCGAAATATCGCAACAACTGGTGCAAAACCATTGGCCGTAACCAATTGCCTAAACTTTGGTTCGCCTGAAGATCCTGGTGTGATGTGGCAATTTGCTGAAACCGTTCGCGGACTTGCCGATGCCTGTCTAGAACTTGGTCTTCCTGTTACCGGCGGCAATGTCTCCTTCTATAACCAAACCGGCAGCGTTGCGATTTTGCCAACGCCAGTAATCGGAGTTCTTGGTGTGATTCAAGATGTTCGAAAGCGCACTCCGATGGGAATCAACAAGAGCGGATCAGATCTCTGGTTAATTGGTGATGTTGATTCAAATATGTCTGGCAGTGAATGGGCTTATCTGCACGGTGAGATTGGAAATCTTTCTCCTAAATCAGATCTTGCCAAAGAAGCACGCCTGGTAGATCTCTTACTTGAAGGACAAGAAATATTTGAAGCCGCCCATGATGTTAGTAATGGTGGCTTGGCTGCGACCTTGGTAGAGACTGTTTTGAAAAATAAAATTGGCGCATCTGTAACACTTTCAGATGTGGCAGTTGCCTTGTTCTCTGAAACCCCGGGCCGCGTATTAGTCGCGATCGATCCAAATCACACAAATGAGATGGTGGCCTTGGCCGGTAAGTATCAAATCGCAGTTAACAAGATCGGTACAACTGGTGGCGATAAATTGATGATTAACGATACAAAGTTATCAATTACCGAACTTTCTAAAGCCCACACCGAGACCTTTCCGAAATTATTTGGATAAATAAAAATGCGCGATCAGCAAATCATGCAGCAAGTAAAAGAGATACTTGCGCAGATTTCTAAGATCGCACCTGGCCACGCAGTAGAACTTCGGATTCCTCCTTACTCTGCGATCCAATGTGTCGAAGGGCCAAAGCACACTCGGGGTACGCCTCCTAATGTGGTTGAGTTGAGCGCGCATTCACTCTTTGATTTAGTAAACGGCAAACTCGATTGGGATGCCGGCATTGATAATGGTGCAATCCACGCATCAGGTGAACGCTCTAACTTGAAGGAACTATTTAGCGAATTACAAAATAGGATTACCCAATGAGCCGCCGTCCTGATGGAAAGCTAACCTTCGAACTA
>CAILSO010000004.1 GCA_903836945.1 uncultured Actinomycetes bacterium
CTGGTTCTACCTGGCAAAGGACATCGCGAAGCAGGCCACCTGTGACAGCGCCGATTAATCCAAGAATCACTGCCCCCACAAAATTAGCGTTCATGCTTAACACATAGTTTGCACTTGAAACTGTTGCGACAGCGAGACCCAAGGTATCTAGCGACAAGATAAATCTTCCGACCGGTCCAGAATCCTTACTAAATATGGTTAGGAGAACTGCTAAAACAATTGAGGCAAATAACCATGGGTGTTGCAACCATGGTGGTTGGGCTCCAATAAATACATTGCGAAGAGTGCCACCTGATATTGAAGCGGTGGCTGCGATCAAAGTTATTCCGCCGTAATCCATATTGCGGCTTGCGGCAATGCGGGCGCCAACGATGGCAAAGGCAAAGGTTGAGAGTAGATCTAGTGCGGTTACTACGGAATCAAGATGCATTTGTATCTCGCACTATCTCCCACGAAGTATCTTCGTTTCGATCAATCACCCACGCAGAATACTCGGCAAGTTCTGGCTTACTAAACCAACTTGCACCATCCCGACCTGAAACAACGAGCGCTGTGGCAAGGGCGTCAGCTAATCCGCCGTCCGGGCCAATAACTGATGCACTTCGGGCGCCTATTGCGATAAGTCCGGTGTGAGGATCGCGAATGTGTGCGCCTCTTTCATAAGTGCCAGATGTTGCAACCGCGCCATCGTTTAATTCAAAGACTTTCACAATTGTGTGCGCCTCTTCAGGATGTCTGATTCCGATTTTCCAAGTCGTTTTTTCTCCATCTTCAATGTTGCCACCGGCCAGTGAAAGATCCCCCGCCGCATTTATCTGAATTGAAGTTGCGCCATGTTCTTTTAATATTTCTATCGCCCGATCGGCCGCCCAACCTTTTACATAACCGGAAGGATCAAAGCCGCCAATCACCGCCCATGGATCAAAGGATCCTTCGGTAATTTCCTTTGCTACTGCGCACAACTGCCAAACTTTTTGGAGATCCGCACAGGTATCTTCGAGTTTAATTTTTCCGGCGCGTAATTTAGAGACTTCAGATTCTTCTTTGTAGGTAGAAAAGACCTGATCTATGAATTCAAAATATCCTGCACACTTATCAATGCCGATATTTAATCGATCAGGACTTGGGCCCCAACATTCCACCCAGATAATCGTGCCCCATACTTCAATCTCGCGAGTTTCCCGAGATTGCATATTTGGCATTAGTTAAATGAAGTTAGTACCGAACTATTAAAGTCCGGCCTTCATTAGGGCTGATTGAAGTGATTGATACCAACCATATGAAGTATATGAAGCGCCGCCTACTCCTGAAATATTTGCTGATTGCGCAGCTAAGGTTTGCGAAACTAAATATGGAATAGCCTGATTTGAAATATCAGCTGATCGATAATCGCCATTTGGGTATTGCAGTGCCTTTGCGGCAGTGATCTTTCCATTTGAAACCGTGATCTGAACTTGAACTGGGCCGTAACGTGTTTGGCTTGTTGCACCAGCAAATGTTCCACTCGTTCCAGAAGAAGTAGATGCCGCAGCCTGAGTAGGGGCTGGAGCTGCTGCTTGATTTTGGGTGGTTGCAGTTGTTGCTTTGGTCGTCGAAGTAGTTATTGTCTTCTTTTTCTTACTGACAGTTGATTTTGTAGGGGCCGGAGCCGCTGCTTGGGTTTGCACTGGAGTTGATTGAGTTTGTGTGGTGGCCGCGGTGTTAGATGCAGTGGAGGAAGTAGTGGAAGCAGGTATGCCACCCGCGCCTGCGCCAGAACCAAATTGTGGTGGTGTGATTGAAAAGACCGCACCAAGCCCGCCTAATGTTCCAACGCCTATTAGTAATCCGCGCTTCATCTCTTGCTCCTTTTATCTCTATTCATAAACTTATTTTTCTTAGACCGCATGGAATTCAAATGCCTCATCGTGGAATCGATTCTTTGGAATTCCTACGCGATGCGCAGCTTCGCGCACCGCTTCAACTAGTGGGGTTGGACCGCAGACATAGACATCAGAGTCTCTAAATGCCGGCACAAACTTTGAAATGTATTTGGCATCCATTGGATGATCTTTACGCGAGCCAACCAAGTAATGCACCCGAGCTCCGCGAACCTGTGCAAGTTCATCTAATTCGCGGCGCAATACAAGATCTTCTTCGCGTGAGGCGCGGAATAAGACATCAATCTCTTTTGCCGGATCGAGCTCTTCCATGAGTGCACGAAGTGGCGTGATTCCAACTCCGCCACCTACTAGAACAACATGGCCGCGAGTTGCCTTTGATGCGACGAAGGTTCCGTATGGACCTTCGAAGAAGACACGAGTTCCAGGTTTAATATCTTTAATAACTCTTGATTGATCGCCGAGTTCTTTAATTGTTACCCGCATAAATTTATCGGTTGGTGCGGCAGATAATGAATATGGATGCGAAATCCACCATTGGCCAGAAGTGAGAAAACGCCAACCAAAGAATTGTCCGCCTTGAGCGCCAAGTTTATTTAGTTTGCGGCCCTTCATAATTACCGAGTAAACCCCAGGGCCTTCGTTAACAATTTGTTCTACTCTTAATGAATGGCGAAGTGATCGCACATTTGGAATAACAAAGCGCCACATCACAACGATGCATGCGGCTCCGATGTATAAACCTTCCCAATACAACTTATTGAGTGGATGGCCAATAAACATTGGGCCAGTTAGGACTTGGTGCATGAATGCCAAAGTAATTGCTAAATATGTATAGAGGTGTATGGTCCACCAGGTCTCATAGCTCATCTTGGCGCGGGCTTTTTTGTAAGAAGTGATTCCCGCAGCTGCAAAGAATAAGAAGCCAACAAATGCCGGAAGCATCCATGGATAACGGCGAATCATTCGCCAGAGTTCAACACCAAGTCGCACGCGATCGTTACCGGCATAGCCCAAAATAACTAGAAGCACGTGGAAGGTAATTAAATACATTGAATATGGCCCAAGTTTGCGGTGCCAGATAACTAGGCGATCGTGGCCTACTGATCTTTCGATCCACCCAATTCGCGAAACTAAAACCAAACCAACTAAAGCTAAATATGAACCGAGCAATGCACAAATGCGAGATACAGAAACGATTATTGGGTAGGGCGATGACCAATCATGTGGTGTTGTGGTCTCTAGGAAAATCGCGGCGGTTAAGCCAAGTCCAAGACCTAGGACGATCGATGCCCAGTCTGCGTTGTGGCGTTTTCCTATGCGCATTTAAGTATCAAACCTTCCGTTGCTGAGAAGTTTATGTGCTCGCGTGGGGAAGCAGGTGGTAATTTCCAATCTTTTACCACTGCATCATTGGCTTTGCCATCGACTGCCGGGGCTTGAAGTGAAACTATTAGTCGTGGAGGTTCGCTGACACATCCCCAAACTTTGTTTCGCGAGGCATTTGGGCGGACCCTAATTTCAATTGAAAACATAAAGTGGGCCCAGACAGGCTCGAACTGTCGACCCACGGATTAAAAGTCCGTTGCTCTACCGACTGAGCTATAGGCCCCACTGTGTCACTTAAA
>CAILSO010000005.1 GCA_903836945.1 uncultured Actinomycetes bacterium
ACCAGCCTTAAGAAAAACAAATCTTGAACATTCAATGTGGTGATATCAAAAGTTGTGTTATCAGTGTAGGTGCAAAGAGAGGTATTGCTGCCATCAAAAGTGAAGGTATTTAACGCATAATTTAAATTTGTGTAGTTAGGAAGTGGGTTTTTCACGCAAGAGATAGTTCTTGCACTAGATATTGGGTTATCAAGTGATATGACCAGACCTAGGTACTTGCCGGCGCAGTCGACCGGGAAGTTTGAAAGATTAATTGAACCCACCTTGAAAGTATTCGACGATAGATTGAACTTTGGTTCAACAAATACGTTCACGGAAGTTGTTTCAGTTCCATTGATATTGATTGTGCAAGGCCTTACAAAGCCAACTGCTGCGCCAATATTTGGACTAACTGAATAAACATTTGCTGCTGTTCCGGTTTCACCTTTTGGTCCCGCGACACCATCTGCGCCTGCAGCACCTGGTGCGCCTGCTGCTCCTGGTGCACCTGGTGCACCTGCTGGTCCGGCAACTCCCGTTGGTCCTGGTGCGCCTGCAGGACCAGTGGCACCTGCAGGTCCAACTAATCCATCTTTACCTGGTGCGCCAGGTTCACCAGGTAATCCATCAACACCTGGACGACCATCGAGTCCTCGCGCACCATCTTTGCCGATAACACCAACTGCGCCGTTGTTGCCTTGAATAATTGTGAGCACACCATTTAATCCATTGTTATTTCCCGATCCCCCGGAAGTTATCGAAGAACTACCACTTTGCGCATTTCCTGAAAGTGTTGATGAAGGGGCGATTGGCCCGGAAGATGTTTTAAGTGGCGAAAAGCCATAAGCAAATAAGAGCGCCAGAATTATTAGAGCGATAACAATTTCGGCAATAGTTTTCCGGCGACGATTTCGATCTAGATATTTTAAATATTCCTCGCGGGCAGTAATTAAGTCTTCAGTACTTTGCGAAGCCGCAATATCATCATAAGCCGAACTAATATTGAATCCGTCGGATGAAGGTCTTGCTTTAATGACGGGTCTATCATCAAATAGGACCGCGTCATATTCCGAGCGAGTTTCAGGGTTTGAAAGAACAGTGTAAGCCTCAATAACTTCCGAGAGGCGACCTGATGCATCGGTATTTGGGTTTCTATCTGGGTGAAGTTCAAAAGCGAGTCGGCGGTAAACCGCGCGAATTTCATCGCGACCAGCGTTTGTTGAGATCCCTAGAATCTCGTAAAAGTTCTTACCTTCCCACTTGTTACTCAATTCTTAGATCACCCCCAAGGTCATCGCAATTCCAAGGCCGAGCATCAGAGGTCCAGCAGTTCGATAGGCAACCTTCATATTTGGGCGCAAATACCAACGCTTATCCCCTGGCTTTGGATTTCTGGCAAACATTTTAGTGATCGAAAGTATGAAACTTGGCAGGGCCAGAAGAATAAAGAGGGTTCTTGTCTTGGAGGCTGGATCTAAAGTCATTGAGTCAATCCAGCTTTGGTAACCCCGGTTTAATAAGCCGATCAGCACAACTGCTGGGATGCCGACTGGAATTATCTGGAAAAGCGCGCTCGAGTTGGGAAAGCGATCTTTAAATTCTTTAATGATATTTGGCACCATAAATAAAGCCAGGGCAACAAATAACTGCCAGTGCACGCCAATGAAAGAGACAGCGAAGAAGGTGTAGAGAATCCCTTTTGAGAACCAACCGAAAAGTCTAAATGTTGAGTCTTGGTCATGAACAGTCGTTGGTGAAAGATAAGAAAGATAGATGTGGTTACGGCGATTTACATATTCTTCAATTAAGTATCGAATAGCAATTGCGATTCCGGCAAGAAGGCCACATTTACCGGCATGTGCAGATAATGGTAATTTGAGATGAGCAAAACCATTTAGCCCGAGTACAAGTGATCTAACTGCCCAGCCTGTTATGAGCGAACCTAAAAGGATGTCAGTTAAGCGCTCCCACCAACCAACATCTTTTACCGATCTTCGTAGCGGCCTTGTTCCGCTGGCAATTAGCGCTGGGGTAATCCAAAGTAATCCAAGACCCAGCAATGTTCTAAAGTCATAAGGATTTGTAATGAACTTACTTGTTAGCGCAAGCACCATAAAAGTAACAAAACCTAAGAATCCAGCGCTTGCATCAAGGCAACTTATAACAATCAAGCCAATGGAAAGTGAAACTGAAGGCGTTGTTATGTGGCCAACCCCATGGATGTCATGAAAGGCAAGCGCACCAAGAACTACCCCAAATAGAGGAAAGAAGAGAACGAGTGCGCCAAGTGAATATTGAAGATACCCACCATCTGCCGCCAAACGTGCGCCAAGTGGTGAATACCTTCCGATACGAATAGCAGAAACACTTCGGAATTGATCAAGTCCTATCGAGGAGATCAATCCCTTCTTATAGGAATCCTTTTCACGTCTAGTTGCCGAAATTTTGTTGGCATCAATACCTTCGTAAGTTGTTTCATCACTTGAGTCTTGGTTATCGAGACCTGAGTTTCCGGCCCAAAGCGCAAGTAATGTGAAGAGCGTTAAAGTCAGCGCGCTGGTGGTTTTGTAATCAACTGCTGGGTTATATCCCTGGCTTTGATACTCAACCAAACGAACTTCGGCATAATCAAGTGTTGTTCCATCACTGAAGAAGGCACGAATTGAGTAAGCGCCCATCGGGAAGTTTGCTGGCACTAATACTTGATAAGTGGTTCTGTTTGACTTCACATTCGACCCAGTAAATTGAAGCGTCTGGCCAGAGCCAATTAAATCCAGATGGGACACCTTTGAAGATATTGCAGTATCGATTTCAACTAGCTGATATCTACCGCGCTCCCAGGTTAAAGAGGCAGGAGCTGCAACTGCTGAATAAAGCGAAAAAGGCGTTGCCATTAAGGCAAACGCCGCGGCAATAATTAAAAGCCACCTACGCATCATCTGGCCGTCTAAACATTGAAATCGCAAATAACAGCATCATTAACCCAGATCCCAACAAAACAATCACAAGTGGATTCATATATTGCCCGATACTAGGGATCTTAAAAAGCACGACACTTTGGATATCCGAAAGCTTTGGCTGACCAAGATCTGGGGCTGCATTGGCATCGCCCTTAATGATGAATCCGTCTTGGGCGTTGCCACCAATAATTCGGTGGGCCCAAGTTGAAACCTTCTGACCTTGTAGGTCCCGAGCGGAATAAAGAACGATATCTCCTACCTTTGGATGGGCAAATTTAATTGATTTTGTAATAACCACATCGCCTGGATTGATTGTTGGTTTCATCGATCCAGTAAGAACTACACGACCTTGCAGAGCGCCTGTTATAAAAGCAGCGAGCAAGGCAAAAGTAACTAAGCCAAATAAGCCTTCGGCGGTTCTACGAACAATCTTTTTCTTGGACCTTGGTTTGGAAACAGAGGTTGGTGCAGGTGTATCCCCGCCAAGTGCGACCCCATTTGTGTAATTGGGAATTATCCGAACATCATCTGCAATATGAAGAAGAGA
>CAILSO010000006.1 GCA_903836945.1 uncultured Actinomycetes bacterium
GCGAATTTCGCTATTTGGGGCGGTAGCTCAGTTGGTTAGAGCCCCGGACTCATAATCCGGTCGTCGTCGGTTCGAGCCCGACCCGCCCCACTTAGAAGTAATTGAGATGCTTAATTAAAAGCGATCTGCTTCCATGACCTTATTCCAAGCCTTCACAAAGTCAGCGACAAATTTCTCCTTCGCATCGCTGCTGGCGTAAACCTCAGATAAAGCACGCAATACTGAGTTGGATCCAAAGACTAGATCTGCTCTTGATCCAGTCCAGCGCACCGCACCGGTTTTGGGATCATGAGCTTCAAATAGATCGGTCCCCTTCTTAGGTGCCCACTCAACATCCATAGAAAGGAGATTTACAAAGAAGTCATTTGTTAATTGTCCTGGCTTCTTAGTTAAAACTCCAACAGCAGACTTATCAGTATTTGCGTTTAATACACGAAGGCCACCTACAAGTACTGTCATTTCCGGTGCAGTGAGATTAAGTAGTGAAGCCTTATCTACCAAGAAGAATTCGGCTTCTGGGCCAACGCCCTTCTTGGCATAATTTCTAAAGCCATCAGCTACTGGTTCTAAAACTTTGAATGATTCAACATCGGTCTGGGCTTGAGTTGCATCACTGCGACCAGCCTTAAATGGCACCTTGATCTTTACTCCGGCCTTGGTTGCGGCATCTTCAACTCCGACAGATCCAGCCAGGACGATTAAATCGGCAAGTGACACATATTTCTTACCAGATTTGTTGAAGGCAACTTGAATCTTGGTCAGCTTACTTAGAACTGAGGCAAGTTGCTTTGGATTATTCGCCTCCCAATTGCGTTGTGGCTCTAAAGCAATTCGAGCGCCATTTGCGCCACCACGCTTATCAGAATTGCGGAAAGTTGATGCAGCTGACCATGCGGTAAAGACCATCTCAGAGACGGTTAAACCGCTCTTTCGAATCTTGGTCTTAAGTGAATTAATATCTGAAACAGTTAGCTTGGACTTCTTCTTTGGAAGTGGGTCTTGCCAAATCAATTCTTCCTTTGGAACTTCTGGTCCAAGATATCTTGCGATTGGACCCATATCGCGGTGGGTTAACTTAAACCAAGCGCGCGCAAAGGCATCGGCAAATTGATCTGGATTGGCTAAGAAGCGACGTGAAATCTTTTCGTATGCCGGATCGGTACGCATCGCCAAGTCAGTTGTGAACATGACTGGCGCATGCTTCTTACTTGGATCATGTGCATCTGGAACCGCCTTAGATCCCTTGCCATCTTTTGGAATCCATTGTGTGGCACCGGCTGGGCTCTTGGTCTGTTCCCATTCAAAGGCAAATAAAGTTTCGAAGTATTCGTTATCCCATTTAGTTGGGGTGGGAGTCCAAGCACCTTCAAGACCGCTTGAAATTGTTTGGGCACCATTGCCGCTGCCAAAACTATTCTTCCAACCAAGTCCCATCTCCTCCATGGCTGCGCCTTCTGGTTCGGCTCCAACATACTTACTTGGATCAGCTGCGCCATGTGCCTTACCAAAGGTGTGACCACCTGCGATTAGTGCAACGGTCTCTTCATCATTCATAGCCATACGAGCAAATGTTTCGCGAATATCTTTAGCTGAAGCCAAGATATCTGGCTTTCCATCTGGGCCTTCTGGATTTACATAAATTAATCCCATTTGAACTGCGGCAAGTGGATTATCTAATTCACGATCGCCCTTATAGCGTTCATTGGCAAGCCAAGTTGCTTCACTTCCCCAATAAGTCTCATCTGGTTCCCAAACATCGGCGCGACCGCCGCCAAAACCAAATGTCTTTAGCCCCATCGATTCAATTGCGCAGTTGCCGGCAAGAATCATTAGATCTGCCCAGGAAATTTGCTTGCCATATTTTTGCTTAATTGGCCAAAGTAATCTGCGGGCCTTATCCAGATTCACGTTGTCTGGCCAAGAGTTAAGAGGAGCAAAGCGTTGCATACCCGCACCGGCGCCGCCACGTCCATCAGCGGTTCGATAGGTACCCGCACTGTGCCAAGCCATGCGAATAAAGAATGGCCCGTAGTGACCATAATCAGCTGGCCACCACTCTTGCGATGTGGTCATTAACTTGTAGATCTCTTTCTTCAACTTCTTTAGATCTAACTTCTTAAATTCTTTTGCGTAATCAAAATCCTCGCCCATTGGATCGGATTGAGGTGAGTGTTGCTTTAAGACTTTGAGATCAAGTTGATTGGGCCACCAGTCACGGTTGTAGGTGCCTTCATTGGTCGCCTTGCCACCGGTATATGGGCACTTTGCTTGATCGCTCACTTGATCCTCCTGATTTAGATCGTTCTGTGGGCGAGCCTAACAACAAAGCCGTTTTCTGCAATACTTAAGCATGTTCGGTTTCTCACCCAAAAAGGCTCGGCCGAACTTTCAGTATCGTGATAACTATTACCACGATGACCCACAAAATGAATATTTTGCTAGATACGGAAAAACGCTAAGCGGTTTAAGTAGAACTTTTGCTTACACGGTCTTATTTGCTGTTTCCGTTATGTTCATTCAGGCAACTGTCGCGGCAAATATAAATTTAAATAGTCAAAAGATCGTTGAATTTGGACAGGGCTCCACCGGCACACCGGCCTGTTCGGGTTCTACCTCACTCACCCTTACACCTGGCAACTCCTTCACCAATGGCAGCGGAAGTACTGGAACGCACTATTTCAAAACCATCAATGTAAATAGCGTTCCCTCGCAATGTAATGGCTTTGATCTAAAGATTAGGGCTTGGGGAATTTCAGGAACTAGTCCATTACCAATTTATGGGACAAATCAAACGGATGTAATAGTGCATGGCGTAGGCGCAAACTACGTAGCAGGTTGCGGAAGCGGATATACCGTATCTGGCACAACTTCATCAGGCTCTTTTGTTGTGACGCTGACGGTGCCCGTCTCGCTCTCAAATGATGTCTATAAATTAACTATTGAAAGTACTGCCCATGACAACTCTTGTGATTATTCACCGGCCTCAAATGGTGTAGTCCAAGATGGATTGCTCCTTTATTTGGATGCCGCCGCCTACTCCGGGTCTGGTAATTGGCTCGATTGGACTTCCTACAACCACGATGGAACATTTCCTGGGGGAACTAACAATCCAACCTTTGTATCCCAACCAAATAATGGCAGCTACTTCAACTTTAATTCCAGTCAGTCACAATATTTTAATGTAAGCAACATCAGCACAATGGTTTATGGCACCAGCCCAAGGTCGATGATTGGTTGGATGCGAGTTAGTGCGGCAACCGGATCATGGCAATGGATTCTTAGTTATGGTACTTCAAATACAAGCCAATCTATGTTTATCGGATTCAACAGCTCAATTACAACCGTTTACTTCGGTGGTTACGGAAATGACGTTACTTATACGAAACCGAGTGGTGATTGGATTGGCCAATGGGTGATGATGGCCGGAACTTACGATGGCACAACTGCCAAGCTTTATGTAAATGGCCAACTTGTTACGACTCAAACCATTTCTTGGAATACTGTTCAGAACACTAACCAAATTGGACGTCAAACAAACGGCGCTGAATATACAAATGGACGAATTTCCTACATCAGCTATTACAACAAAGTGCTTTCAGCAGATGAAATGGCACAGAACTTCAACGCGATTAGAGGTCGCTACGGCATATAGTGGTTAAATTGCGCTATGGGATTGGCCACGATGATTAAAGATCTGCAATCTCTTCTTGGCGCCGATCTGGTACGTGGTGATGCGGCAGCGCTATCAGCCTACAGCCATGATGCCACTCCTCTATTTGATGGACTTCCAGAAGTAATCGTTTCTCCACAAAATACCGAAGATGTTGTGAAGATTGTTAAATTTGCTGCCCAAAATAATGTCCCGATTATTCCTAGAGGTGCGGGTAGCAATCTTTGTGCCGCAACTGTCCCATTAAATGGCGGAATAGTTTTAAGCATGACCAATATGAATAAGGTTCTGGAAGTAAATAAATCTGAACTTCTTGCAGTTGTTCAACCAGGGGTTACAAATCAAGTTTTGGATGAACTAGTCGCAAAAGATAATTTGATGTTCGTGCCAGACCCGGGTTCAAAAAATGTTTCAACTATCGGTGGAAATGTTGCAACAAGCGCGGGCGGTCTTCGTGGCCTTAAGTACGGCACAACAAAGAATTACATCCTTGGCCTTGAAGCGGTACTTGGGACTGGCGAAGTGATTCGCACCGGTGGGCGGCTAGTAAAAGATGTTGCGGGTTATGACGTAACAAGACTTTTGGTTGGCAGTGAAGGAACGCTGGCAATCATTACCGAAATCACCGTTGCCTTGGTTCCAAGACCAGCTGCTTCCAAATATGGTGTCGCTTATTTTGAAGAGTTAGCAAGCGCTGCTGCAGCGGTTGAGAAAATTATCTCGGCCGGGATTCTGCCCTCAACTCTGGAATTTCTAGATAACACCTGCATTCTGGCGGTTGAAGAGTTTGCGAAGTTGGGGCTAGATACATCGGCCGGGGCGCTCTTATTGTTTGGTGATGATGGCGATGCAACTGTTGTTAATTCCTCGGTAGAAAAAATGGCAGAGATCGCAAAGAGCTCTGTTGGTTCTCGCGCC
>CAILSO010000007.1 GCA_903836945.1 uncultured Actinomycetes bacterium
CTCAATCCCTCGTGCTAACCTAACCAAACTGTCCAACTTTTGGGGTGCAGTTCAGAGGAGTCCTTTTTTATTTACGCTCTAGCGTTATGAAGCTAAAGGTAATAGCACCTTCGGATCCAGGGGTGCGCTCCACTTCTTTCCAATCCGATTTATTGGGAACTTCAAAAAAGGTATCGCCACCCTCAACATCCATATTGATCTCGGTGATATAGAGTCGATCTGCTTTCGGAAAGGCCTGCGTGAAGAGTTGCTCGCCGCCAATGACAAAAACACGTGGGAACTCACTTAAGCTCTTTAAAGCTTCATCGAGGGATCCGACTAATTCGCCACCAGTAGCTTGATACTTTGTATTGCGGCTCACTACGATGTTGCGACGTCCAGGAAGTGGGCGTCCAATGGATTCCCAGGTCTTGCGACCCATGATTACAGGGTGCCCCATGGTGACGCGCTTGAAGAACTGTAAATCAGCTGAGATCTTCCAAGGCATTTGATTATCGCGGCCGATGACGTGATTGCGTGAACGCGCAACAATCATAGAAATAGCAGGTTGAGTCATGAGTACGATTCTTAGATGGCTACAGGAGCTTTAATGTGAGGATGAGATTCATAGCCGACGATTTCGAAGTCTTCAAACTCGTAATCAAAGATTGAATCAGGCTTGCGCAAAATATTAAGCTTAGGCAAAGGAAAGAAATCCCTCGATAGCTGAAGCTCTACTTGTTCAAGGTGATTGCTATACAAGTGACAATCACCACCAGTCCAAATAAAGTCGCCCACCTCCAGATTGCATTGTTGTGCCATCATGTGCGTTAGCAATGCATAGCTAGCAATATTAAATGGCACGCCCAAGAAAATATCTGCACTACGTTGGTAAAGTTGGCACGACAACTTGCCGTCGGCGACATAAAACTGAAAGAAAGCATGACATGGCGCTAGAGCCATACGAGGAATATCTGCCACGTTCCATGCGGAAACGATGATGCGGCGAGAATCTGGATTCTTTTTGATGGTCTCTACTACTTCTGAGATTTGATCGATATGCTGACCATTCGGCGCAGGCCATGAACGCCACTGATAGCCATAGATCGGACCTAAATCACCATCGGGCGCTGCCCATTCATTCCAAATCGATACGCCGCGCTCTTTCAACCAGTTATTGTTTGTGCTGCCTTTGAGGAACCAAAGTAATTCATAGATGATGGACTTCAGGTGTAGCTTTTTGGTTGTCACCATTGGGAAGCCATCTGCCAAGTTAAAGCGCATCTGGTGTCCAAATACGGAGACTGTGCCAGTTCCGGTCCTGTCGGACTTTTGAACCCCCTTGGCGAGGACTTCTTTCATGAGATCGTGATATTGATGCATATAGATTGGCTAAAAGTGGTTATGTATTAACGAATTAAGGATAGCTTACTCGAATGTGGGCGACTTCACTCCCAAGGCCTTGTGAAGCTTGGGAGAGGTGGTTGTGTACTGGAGTTGAATCTGTTTTTCAGGGTTTAGGTATGCTGCGGCAGCAAAGGCGGCAAGAGCTGCCTCATGAAATCCAGACAGAATCAATTTTTTCTTACCGGGGTAGACATTGATATCGCCAACAGCGTAAATCCCAGGAGTACTAGTTTGAAATTTCTCAGTATCGACGCAGATTTGTTTGCGATCGATATTCAGACCCCATTCGGCGATCGGGCCTAACTTAGGAGAGAGTCCGTAAAACACCAAAAGATCATCTAGAGGAATTTGTTTGGATTCGCCATCAATATTTGTGAAGGTGATCTCAGAAAGCAAGCCATCTTTCGATTCATAAGCAGTCACCTGTCCGATCAGCAGTTGCATCTGATTGCTACCGCAAAGTTCACGCATTCTCGCAATGGATTTTGGCGCGGCCTTAAAGTCATCGCGACGATGAATCAAGGTGACGCTAGCTGCAATTTCAGAAAAATGAATTGCCCAATC
>CAILSO010000008.1 GCA_903836945.1 uncultured Actinomycetes bacterium
GGGTGAATATCAAGGCGCCGTAGTGCTTGTAAGCCACGATGAGGGCGCAGTGCGCGCGTTAAAGCCTGATCGGGTTCTTCTATTGCCAGATGGCGATGAAGATTTGTGGGGCGAGCAGTACTTGGAGCTTATTGCGCTTGAATAATTAAGCGCGCAAAGCAACTGCAAGTTGGCGGAAATCCTCCACCAAAATATCAATCTCTTTTTGGGTATGCGCCAAAGAGATCAACCATTGTTCATCAAGTCCCGGAGGCGTCACGATTCCGCGATTTAGCGACCATAGCCAAGAAAGTTCGGCGATCGCAAAGTCTGTTGCCTTGTAATCGCGGTAATTTCTAACTGGTTCTGGTGACCAAGTTATGCAACCTTTAACGCCAAACCCGACGGTGTGGGCTGGAAGTTCAAATTCATTGATGATTTCAGTGATGCGATCTAGGGCTTGATTATTTAGCGCCTCGGCTTTAGCAAGGGCTTCATCTGTACAGATGCGATCCATAGCGCGAACACCGGCCATCGCAAGAGGATTGCCGTTGAAGGTTCCAAAGTGTGGCATCTTGTTATCGGCAATTGCATCCATAACCTTCTTCTTACCGCCAAATGCAGCAAGTGGAAGTCCCCCGCCAATTGATTTAGCAAGTGTTATCAGATCAGGTTGCACACCAATTCGCGCAGCTGCGCCTTTAGGTCCGGCGGTGAGTCCAGTCTTTACCTCATCGAAAATTAAGACAATGTTGTACTTGTCGCAAAGTTCGCGTACACCCTGCAAATATCCCGCATCCGGTAGAACAATTCCAAGATTCTCAAGTACTGGTTCAAGAATAAAGCAGGCAATCGATTCATGATCGCGGGCAAATACTTTTTCCAACGCAGGTAAATTGTTAAATGGAACTACAAATACAACGCCAGGTGTTGTTCCTGGTTGTAAAACTGAATTTGGTTCTTCGGCCGATCCAGCAAGTGCTAAATCTGGTTTAGCTGAAACAGTCATGGCATCACTTGAACCGTGATAGCCGCCTTCCAATTTTACAATCGCATTCTTTCCGGTGTAAGCCTTGGCAGTTCGAACTGCATACATAGTTGCTTCAGTACCGGAGTTGGCAAAGCGAACTTGATCGATACTAAAACGCTTACAAAGTCTTTCCGCAGCATCTCGCGAAATCGGTGATGGGGTAACGAATAACATTCCCTCGCCAAGTGCGTGTTCGATTTCTTTCACAACTTCTGGATTCAAGTGTCCGGCAAGCATTGCGCCAAAGCCCATTGAAAGATCTAATAATTGACGGCCATCAACATCGGTCATCCAGGCACCTTTTGCCGAGACGATGCTAATTGGATGTGGATCCCAATATTGGAAGCTGGAGGTAACGCCTAACGGTGAGCTCTGCTTTGCAATCTCACTTTCAACTCCAGAGTTAAATGTTGAGGCTAAGAAGCGCTCCCATTCAGAGGCCATTAATTCGGCGACTCTTTTTGGATCTACTGGGCGGTGAGAGTTTGGGGTCTTACGGTAGGTCTGAGGATCTAAAGTCCAGGTCATTTTGGAAAAGTACCTTTTGTTGGATTGCAATGTAACCAATCCCTTTTGGGGTACGGGCTCCTTTGTTTGGTAATTACGTTTGGCGAGATTACTTTAAATCTCCTTTGCTTAAGACGAAGGTAGCAGAAGGCCATTTTTTTTGCACTTTTAGCGAAAAAGGTGCGTGTTTAAGTTGGACTTTTTTTGAAAAAAGTTCAAAACAGTGCAGACTTCACCCATGTCGCAAAATAAAAAAAGAGTAATCCTTGCAATTCAAAATGATAAGAACGATCCGCCACATTTAGCCGGTCGTTGGTTAATGGAACTTGGTTTTGAAATAAAAATTTTGCGTGCATATGAAGGCGAGGAAGTTCCCACAACTGTCCCGGAAGATATCTGCGCATTGATGCCAATGGGCGGACATATGAATGCCTTGGCAGATGACTATGCACCTTGGTTACCAAATGAACGTGCGCTTCTTGCTGATGCTGTTGCAAGAGATATTCCAGTATTCGCCATCTGTCTTGGTACTCAATTATTGGCCGCAGCAACTGGGGGCGTTGTTTCGCGCGCACCTGCACCAGAAATCGGAATTTATGAGATTAAGAGCAATGGAATTTCGGATGAAGTTTTTGATTTTAAAAATCCAGTCGTCGCCGCGCAATGGCATGAAGATCAAGTCTCGCAATTGCCAAATGGTGCGACTTGCCTGGCTTCAAGTGAACTTTGCGCAAATCAAATTTATAAAATGGGTACAAACACATACGGCGTCCAATTCCACCCAGAAGTTGATGCAGCAATGGTCCAACTTTGGGAGGATCACGCAGATAACGCATTCCAAAGTTCTGGTAAATCAGGAATTAGGGCTGAAGTAGAAGAGGTTGAGGCCAAACTCGTTGAAATATGGAAGCCAATTATTCAAAACTGGGGTCGTCAAATCGCCTAGTTTACTTGGTTCGACTAAACTACCCGGAACCAATTAACTAAACGTTAAAAATTAAGGGGATTTTTCTTGTCTAAAAATCATGTCGAAGATGGCTTAGATCCAAATCGTTGGCGCGCACTTATGGTGATCGCAATCGCCTCACTAATGGTTGTGCTTGATGCCTCCATTGTTAACATCGCACTTCCAAGTGCACAAAAGTCACTCCATATTTCTAATGAAAATCGCCAATGGGTCGTAACTGCCTACTCACTCGCCTTTGGTAGCTTGCTACTTCTTGGCGGAAGAATCGCGGATTATGTTGGTCGCAAGAAGATCTTCATTGTCGGATTGCTAGGTTTCGCCGGCGCCTCCGCCCTCGGTGGAATCGCATCAACTCAAGGTCTGCTCTTTGCAGCTCGCGCACTTCAAGGCGCGTTTGGTGCATTACTTGCTCCGGCAGCACTTGCTCTCATCAATGTAACTTTCACTGTTCCAAAAGAGCGCGCTCGTGCCTTTGGTGTTTACGGCGCGATCTCTGGTGGCGGCGCAGCTATTGGCCTGATTGTTGGTGGTGTACTTACTGAATACGCTAACTGGCGATGGTGCTTGGGCGTAAATGTTCCAATCGCACTGATCGCAGTTCTCCTTGCCATTCCAAATATTCATGAATCAAAGGCAAAGGGCGATAACAAGTACGACATCCCTGGCGCAACTACTGTAACTCTTGGTCTGGTCTCACTCGTTTATGGCCTTAGCCAAGCAGCGAGCAAGGGTTGGGGAAATTTTGCCACCTACAAGTTCTTTATTGTTGCCGCAATTCTTTTAGCTGCCTTCTTTGTGATCGAAGCTAAAGTTCCAAACCCACTTCTACCACTTCGCGTATTGACCGAACGAAATCGTGCCGGTTCATATATCGGTGGCTTGTTAGTCGGAACCGGATTATTTGCAATGTTCCTATTCTTGAGTATCTACCTACAAGGTGTATTGCATTACTCATCACTTAAATCTGGCTTTGCATTCTTGCCGTTCTCGGCCGGAATCATCGTCTTTGCTGGCGTAGCATCACAGTTACTCCCAAAGATTGGTCCGCGACCACTTATGGTTACTGGACTAACGGCTGGTGCTATTGGACTCCTTCTTCTTTCAAGAATTACTCCAACCTCAAGTTATGCAACCCACGTACTGCCAGCAATCATTGTTATGAGTACTGGTTTGGCGCTTTTCTTTATCCCAAGTGCGAGCACCGGACTTCATAATTCGGGCGGGCACGACGCTGGAGTTGCTGGAGCGGTTCTTAATACCTCACAACAAATTGGTGGTTCTTTAGGAGCAGCGCTTCTAAATACTGTTGCCATCTCATCAGCATCTTCGTATGCAGCTGGCCACACCTCACTCGGAGCAAAACTCCAAGTAACTGCACAGGTCCATGGCTTTAGCACCACCTTTATTTACGGCGCTGGATTCTTATTGATTGCAGCAGTCGTATCTTTCTTTACGATCAACGTTGGCAAGGATTCACTTGTTGAATCTGAAACAGGTGTTGCGCTCTAAAGCTTATCTTTTAGGTAGATCCAAATACCAAAGAGGATAGTTAAGACTATTAATATCGTTGAAGTGGCGTAGATGGCATTCGTGCTCATTTGCGCCACTTTTTCATTTCCATCTAGATTTTCTATACTCTCTTGAATTCGATTTAGTCGAGAAAGAAATCGAGTAAGAAATCTTTAGTGCCGGGAACTACCGCATATTTATCAAAATCGGTAACCCCCACCGAAGCCAAGACTTCATCATCGATATAGAAATTACCAGTGGCTTGCGCACTTGGGCGATTTAATATTTCGTAGGCGGCGTCGGCCAAAATCTCAGGTTTGCGACAAAAATCGGTATCAATTCCCGGGATCATCTGCAGGGCTGCGGTATCTATTGCAGTTCGCGGCCACAAGGCATTTACTGCAACGCCATCTCGCTTAAATTCCTCAGACATTCCTAGGACGCACATGCTCATTCCATATTTCGACATGGTGTAAGCAACATGGTTCTTAAACCACTTTGCCTTCATAGAGAGAGGTGGCGAGAGCGTCAAGATATGTGGGTTGCGACCCTCTTCTGCGCTCTTCTTTAGATATGGAATTGCTGCCTGCGAAGTTAGGAAGGTGCCACGTATATTTACATCGAACATAAGATCAAAGCGTTTGGCAGGTGTCTTCTCAGTTGGAGTTAAATTGATAGCACTTGCATTATTTATCAGAATATCTATGCCACCAAATTTAGCTACCGCTTTTGCGATTGCTGCTTCGATCTGAATTTCATCGCGAATGTCGGCCTGAATAGCGAGAGCTACTCCCCCAGCCTGCTCAATCTCTTTTGCTGCGGTAAAAATAGTTCCGGGAAGCTTTGGATTTTCTTCAGCGGTCTTAGCGGCAATGACAATATTTGCACCATCACGAGCCGCTCGAAGCGCTATTGCTAGACCAATTCCTCTTGAACCACCAGTTATGAATATCGTTTTCCCAGCTAGTGACATCGTCAGACCTTCTTCTCGCTCTTGCTCGCTAAGAATTTCATGAAGGCATCCTTGGCCTCGTCCGACTCTAGAGCCATCTGGAATAGCTCACCTTCGACTTTCATCACAACTTCTAGCGCATCATGAGACCCGCTCTTGAGTAAGGCCTTGGTATTCATAACCGAGGTTGGGGGTTGTTGATTAATAAGTTCGGCCATTTCCTTGGCCTTTACTAATGGCTGCGGGGTGACTTCGTTGATAATTTTAAATTCCTTGGCTTCACTTGCATCAAAACTTCTACCGGTTAGAAAAATTTCTGAAGCTTTCACATGCCCCGCAAGTCGCGGGAAGAGCAAGCTTGAACCGGCCTCTGGCACCAGTCCTAACGAGACAAATGGCATCGAGAACTTTGAATCATCGGCGGCATAGACCAAATCGCAATGCAATAGCATCGTGGTGCCGATACCTACAGCATTGCCATGCACTGCAGCAATAAGTGGCTTTGGGAAGTTATGTAGCGTTGCTAAAAATTTCATAACCGGACTATCGGGACCAGTGGGTGGTGTATTTAGAAAATCAAAGATGTCATTTCCCGCCGTGAAAGCGGAGCCAGCGCCGGTTATTACTACCGTGCGGATACTGAAATCCCCCGCGGCTTTGCTGAACAATCTATTTAACTCCGAATACATATCGGGAGTGAGTGCATTCTTCTTCTCGGGGCGATTTAAGGTAATTACCATCGTGGCGCCAAGGCTTTCATTTAAAACTTCGCTCATTCGCTCAGTTTATGCCGATCCATTGCAAGCACAAGTACCAATTTTCGGGCAGAATACGAATGTTGGTTGGATTCCTAGAAATTGGAGAGCTTCTTGGATATCAGAATTTTGAGTCGTGAGTTGACGCCCTTTGAGCATTTAGTCGCCGAAAATCTTTGTGATGGGCTCTCCAATTCAGCCATCGCTAAGTCAACCGCGCATACTGAAAAAGTTATTGAGAATACTGTTTCTAGAATGGCCCGAGCTTTTGGAATTAAATCTGATAGCGATACAAATATCCGAGTTCTCTTGGCGCTTGCTTACCGCTCGCAATTTGGTGATGGCGCTTTCGATAAGTTAGGCATGCCTTGCCAACATTTTGAAGTTGGTCCTGATGGAAAAAGTTACTGCAACCGCCATATTGAATAAGTGATCTGGCCCATAGGGCTACCACTCAGAACTTTCCGCTTTCTCCTTACTAAGTGCTAGCACTTGTCTTTTGCGCGTCTATAGCAATTCCTTGGTGCCAAACTTCACTTGAAACGAAATCTCTCCAAATTTCGCTTCTAAATATTTCGGAGAGCAGTAGTGAAGAGAAAAGGAAATAGAAATGAACAGAAAGAGTTTCGACAAGATTGCGAGTTCAATCGGCTTAATTTTGGCAGTAGTTTTAATTGGTGCGGGAGTCCTACTTCAATGGGGTGGCAACTTTGCTCACACCCAGGTTAAGGAACAAATTGGCCAACAGAAAGTCTTCTTCCCTAAGACGACTGATGGTGGATTTATGGCCCTTCCTTCTGCAGATCAAAAGGAGATGGCAAAGTATGCCGGACAACAAATGCTTACCGGCGCCCAAGCAAATACTTTCTCTAATCACTACATTGCAGTTCATCTAAATGGCGTGGCTGGCGGAAAAGTTTATGAGGAAGTTTCAGGCGAATTCATGGCCGCAAATGCTGCGTTGAAGGCGACACCAAATGATGCCGCACTTCAAGCAAAAGCTGCGCAACTTGGTGGCCAACGCACAACGCTGTTCATGGGCTCAACACTTCGTGGACTTCTAGGTTTCTCTTATGCCTTTAGCGTCCTTGGCAATATTGCAATGATCGCAAGCTATGGCGCCTTCGCAAGTGGAGCATTGTTCTTTATTTTGGCAATGCTTGGCTTTGCTCACTTACGTAGAGCCGAAACTGACTCCGTAATCTAATCCTCATCTCTCCGTGGGGAAAAGCCCTCGAACTCCAAGTGAGTTCGGGGGCTTTTAGATTATGATCGGTAAATGCCAATCGTAATTCCAACTCGAATCTGGGAATACGTTGTTGCCGCAGTCGTGATTATTTTGGCTCCGGGCCCCTCGGTCCTTTTTGTAATAGCAAGAGCAATCGCTTGGGGCCGCGCAACCGCTGTTGCAACAGTTGCCGGAAATGTCTTGGGCGCTTTCTCCTTATCGGTCGTGGTCGCCATCGGACTAGGTCCAATTCTGCAACGCTCACACATTGCCTTTACTTCAGTGCAATTTCTCGGCGGTTCATATTTAATCTATCTAGGCATCGATGCCATAAGACATAGTCAGATTCATGCAAGTGATATGACCTCGCAGGGTGAGATTCGGCCAAGTAAATTTAAATCAGCACGCGATGGCTTCTGGGTCGGCGCTCTAAATCCAAAGGGTATGGTCTTCTTTGCGGCGATCCTTCCGCAATTTATTGATCGATCTCGCGGTCACGTGACTTCACAATTAATTTTGATGGGCGCCATCTTCGCAGTAATTGCCTTCTTCTCAGATGGCGGCTGGGGGGTCTTAGCCGGAACTATCCGCAACTGGTTAGCCACTGAAATCAAACGGCTAGTGCGAATGCGCGTTACTGGCGGCACCGTAATGATTCTGCTTGGACTTTTCACACTTATATCGGCGGTTCGTCAGGCTTGATGTCGGTGCTCCATAGGAGAGTATGACCATGGAACTTTCACCGACCGCACGTGCATTCATCAGCCCAAGCGATCTAACTTATGGCTGGGACAATTGCCATCGCTGCTTATGGCTCTATTACAACCATCAAGTAAAAGCGCCTTTAACAATGCCATTGGTTGGTGACCTCGCTGAAATGCAAGAGCTCTCCTACATCGGTAAAGCATCCGTTGATATGCATCCCGATATGCCCGAGGGTAAGGTCCACAAGCATGCAGGCTGGGTCGTTTCAAAACCGATTGAAGTAGATGGAGAAGTTACGCCCTTTGCTGTGCGCGGTAAATATGACCTGCTTATGGAACACCCAGATGGCGCATTTGGAATCGTTGATTGTAAGTTCCAAGCAAAGCCAACTGATAAGTCGAAGTTCTACGCCGCCCAGTTAGAGGCCTATGCCTTTGCTCTGGAAAATCCGGCTAAAGATGCGGCAGTTTCAATAACGACAGCCGGTCTCTTGGTCTGGTCGCCAGTAAAGATTCGCGGAAAATCCTCGGAGAATTTCGGAATGGAACTTGCCTGCAATTGGTTCCCCACAAAGCGAGATCCAGAATTTATTGCCAACCGCTTAACTGAATTTATAAAGATGATCACGGGGCCAGTCCCGGAGTCAAAAGATAATTGCGAACAATGTCGCTACATTCAAGCCCGTACCGAGATATTAGCTAAAGCTTAAGGCTTCTTCTTCGTTGTGCGCTTCTTAACCGGAGCGCTCTTCTTAGCTTCCTTCATGGCTTCGCGCTTTTCTTTAAGCAATAGCAGCTTGGCTTCTGACGCATACATCTCCACATATTCTTGACCGGAGAGCTCTTGAATTTTATTCATGATCTCATCTGTAATCTGTCGAAGAACTTTAAGATCTGAACTATCACCATCGAAATACATCGCTTCGCCAAATACCATCTCAACGCGGCGCACATTTGGAACTACCTGGCCTGTTGGTTGAATCTCAGCGGTATTAAACATCGCAACTGGAACAATTGCTGCGCCAGATTCAATCGCCATACGCGCAATTCCAGTCCGACCCTTATAGAGCCGACCATCTGGCGATCTGGTTCCTTCTGGATAAATACCGATACAGGCGCCATCGGCTAAAAGTTCTAAGCCAGTTAGTAGTGCGGCTTCACTTCTGCGTCCACCGGAGCGATCAACCGGAACTTGCCCAAGAGCTAAGAAGGTAATTTTCTTAATAAAACCTTTAATGCCAGGCGATGTGAAATATTCACTCTTTGCAAGGAAGGTTACTTTGCGAGGAACTACGAGCGGCATAAAAATTGAGTCACTAAAAGATAAATGGTTGGAGGCAATAATTACCGGCCCACTTTGTGGCACATTTCGAAGACCAGTTACCTTTGGCCGAAAGAGCAGCGTCAGAATTGGAATTAGAAAAGATTTAAGAGCTTGATAGACCATTACTGCTCATCCCTTCCCTAAATCATTTGCCTCTTGGTGCGTACTGGCATAAATATTTATTCCGAGGAGCATAATTTAGGGGTTATCCGGCATCTGTGACACCATCTGAGCGTGAGCAAGATCCCAAACTCCGAATCTATCTACCGTTCTGGTGGGCAAATCGGAGTTTTGCTCATCCATGGCTTCCTGGGAACGCCGGTTTCGATAAAACCGTGGGCCCAATCCTTAATCGAAGAAGGCTACACAGTAAGCGCCCCACTTCTACCCGGTCATGGAACTTCGCCAAATGCTCTAAATAAGACAACTTGGGAAGATTGGTATTCGTGTGTTGAGCGCGAATTCTTAAAATTAAGGAACGAATGTGAGCGAGTATTTGTTGCGGGTTTCTCGATGGGCGGGGCGTTAGCGCTTCGACTCTCCCAGATACGCGGTTCGGAAATTGAAGGAACAATTTTATTGAATGCATCAATCTATGATGAACGAAAAATCTTTCACTTAGTTCCAGTGCTTTCCAAATTACTTCCAACACTTAAGGGTGGTCCGACCGATGTCGCGAAACCAAATCCACCAATACATACCTATGATCGGATTCCACTTCGCGCTCTGGATTCACTTCGTAAACTTTGGAAGATTGTAGAAAGAGATTTGTATCTAGTTGATCTTCCTTTAATGGTTGCTTACTCAATAAATGATCACACGGTCCATCCGGTGTGTAGCGAGACAATCATTGACAATGTCTTCTCGGTCGATATTCGAGAAGTTATCTTCGAAAAGTCATTTCACAACGTCTGCCTTGACTATGACTCCGAAGGTTTAAATGAAGAGACCATTGAATTTATTCGCGCTGTACTTTCCGGAGATCTAATGCGAGGAGAGTCTTATGCCGAAATGGATGAGCGGGAGTTGATTGATGCCGAATTTGAATCGATAGTTTCTGGCCTATCCCTCGACGAATCGGCCCCTACGACATATTTAGATGAATTAGATGCAAGAAAATATGACCCTGAAGGATTTACTCCTCCATCTCCCCGGGCCCCAAGAATTGATCAGAAGTACCGCGCCGCACTCTTTGGAATTATTGGCGGCGCCGGATATTTACTAATAGAGATAACCACCGGTTTTGATTTTCTGGGACTAGGCCCATGGCCGGGCATCTTGGGCTTTATTGGTGGTGTTGCCACATTTATTTGGCGAACCGCAAAGCCAAATGAAGACTTTGATGAAGGTGTGGAACTTTAATTAGCGGCGGGCTAGGTCGGCAACACCTACCAGTCCTGCATCATTTCCTAATTTTGCAGCAACCACCTGTGGCAATTTCTGGTTCTTAGCGAAGCGAATATTTTCTTCCAACGACTTTCTAGTTGGCTCAAGTAATAAATCTCCCGCATCAACTACACCTCCGCCGATCACAATGATCTCCGGATCAAGTGCTGCGGCAAGTGATGCCGCCCCAACCCCAAGCCAATAACCAGTTTGGGCAAGTAATTGTGCAGCTAACTCATCGCCCGCCTTTGCCGCAAAAGTTATGTGCTCGCCCTTTAAACCTTCGATAGTTCCATCACCGAAAGAGAGAATTTTCGAGCCGCTTGAAATATCTGATGAGAGCGCTTGCCTGGTGTGACGCATCAGCGCCGTACCTGAAGCGTATTGCTCTAAGCATCCGTGAGAGCCACAACCGCATGCCAGCCCATTATCTACTGCGCGGATATGTCCAAACTCTGCGGCAACCCCATGCGCACCGCGATAGAGCGAACCATTTACGATAAGTCCGCCGCCAATGCCAGTGCCTACTGTGAGGATTACAGCATGATCAATTCCTTTTGCTGCGCCATGGATTGCTTCACCCCAGGCTGCTGAATTCGCATCGTTCTCCACAACACACTCCAACTTTGTTAAAGCAAAGAGTTCGTTGCGCAGATTAATGCCATCCCAATCAGCAATATTTGGCGCGCCGATGAGGGTTTGGCGATCTGATGAGACAAGTGTTGCAGCCGAAATTCCAACGCTAGTAACTTCATATTTTCCAGCTAGCTCAAGAATGACCTCAGAAATAGTTGAAGTTAAAGCTTTACCGCCACTCTTGGGAGTATCGCGCCGGGTACTTTCTAAAATTTCGCCCGCTAAATTTACAACTCCACCGAGGACCTTAGTGCCGCCAATATCGACGCCAATACTTAGCAAAAAATTATCCTTCAATCTTCTTCTTCAATTGGTTCAAGGCTAAATCAATGGTGGCCCGCTCTTGTTTATTACGCATCATGGCCGGCACCGGCATCGAAAGTCCCACTGTCAATTCGTAGGTAACAGTTGTGGTCTCATCGCCATTATCTTTAATATCAAATGCCCCGCTCATCTCGGTTAGCAAATCTGCATCATCCAAAGAGAACTCGATACGTGCTGGAGCTTTACTCCAGTCATAATCTAAGGTGACGTTATCTCGGACAACCCCGGCTTCGATGGAGATCGCTACCTTGGTCGGGCGATCAGAACCATCCTTCGCCAAAATACTTACGCTCTTAGTTGAAGTCGACCAGGAAGGATAACTGGCCAAGTCGAATAGGAGTTCGGTTACTTGGGAGGCAGGTGCTTCAATCAAAATAGAATTCTTAGAAATCTCGCTCATGGTCAAAGATTACCCATAAAGAGCGCACACATATTCTAGAAAAATCTAGAAAAAGAGAGGAATTCGGCGCTAGCGTTGGCCCATGGATCTCTTCACAGTGCCAGCTCTGGTCCCACCAGCAACATCTGGAAATTTAAGTGACTTACTTTCAAAGCGAAGTGAGACCGAGCCTGATCGCATAATCCTCTCGCGTCCGCTGGGCGATGGTTGGCAGAGCGTTACTGCACGCGAATTTGAGAAGGAAGTAATAGCTGCTGCAAAAGGTTTAATCGCTGGTGGTATTGCGCAAGGTGATCGCGTGGCGCTTATGGCTAAGACCAGGTATGAGTGGACCGTTCTTGATTTCGCAATTTGGTATGCCGGCGCGGTTACGGTTCCGATCTATGAAACCTCAAGTACCGAACAAGTCGAATGGATTCTCTCAGATTCAGGTGCGGTTGCCATCATCGTTGAAACCCCACAACTTCGCGAAATTGTTACACCAGCGCTAACCGCAAAAGTTAAATCAGTCTGGACAATCACTGATGGCGCCATCTCCCAGTTAGAAAATTCTGGAGTCGCTATCACCGCCGAAGAAATCACTAATCGCAGAAAAGCTCTGGCCCCTGATTCACTTGCAACGCTAATTTATACGTCTGGAACAACCGGAAAGCCAAAGGGTGTTTCGCTAACTCACGGCAACTTCCTATCGGAGTGTGGAAATGTCGTGCAAGGCGCATCGGATCTATTCTTAAAGCCAGGCGGCTCAACTTTATTGTTCTTGCCGATTGCACATGTCTTTGGTCGGATGGTTCAAGTAGGCGCCATCACTGCCGGACTTCATATGGCTCATTGCGGCGATATCACCCGACTCCCAGTTGACTTAGCATCCTTCAAACCAACCTTCGTTTTAGCAGTCCCACGAATCTTTGAAAAGGTATACAACGGCGCAGAAGCAAAGGCCGATGCAGCAGGCAAGGGAAAGATCTTTAGAAAGGCCGCTGATATTGCGATTGCATATAGCGAAGGCTTAGATGCAAATAAAATTTCATTTAGCCTTCGAATTAAACATTTAATCTTTGACAAGCTGGTCTACTCAAAGATTCGAACCGCCCTAGGTGGGCGAGTTGAAGCAGCAATCTCTGGTGGCGCGCCACTTGGCAGCCGGCTTGGTCATTTCTATCGTGGCGCCGGTATAAATATCTTTGAAGGTTATGGCCTAACCGAGACCACAGCTGGTGCGACTTTAAACTTAACTACAGCCCAAAAGATTGGTTCGGTTGGCAAGCCGCTTCCTGGAACAACGATCAAGATTGCACCAGATGGCGAAGTCCTAATTAAGGGCGCAATCATCATGAGTGGTTATTGGCAAAATGATGCTGCAAATATAGAGGCCCTTGAATCAGATGGCTACTTCCACAGTGGCGACCTTGGCTCGCTAGATGATCAAGGTTTCCTATCTATCACTGGACGTAAGAAAGAATTAATCGTAACTTCGGGCGGTAAAAACGTTGCGCCGGCCGTTCTGGAGGATCGAGTAAGGGCGCATCCATTGGTTAGCCAATGCATGGTGGTCGGAGATAACAAGCCATTTATTGCAGCTCTCGTAACAATAGATCCAGATGCAATTAAGAGTTGGATCGCGAGCAATAAGAAGGATGGGGCAACGATCCCAGCTTTGGTAAATGATCCAGATTTAATTGCCGTTGTACAGACTGCAATTGATGAAGCAAATAAAGCGGTTAGCCGAGCTGAATCAATTAGAAAATTTGTAATACTTCCTAGTGATTTCACGGTAGCTGGTGGCCAACTAACCGCAAAGATGTCCGTTAAACGACATGTGGTTAGCACGGAATTTGCATCGGAGATTGCCGCCCTATACGCGTGAATTTAATAAAGCAGTTGCACGATGAATTGGCTGATCACTTAAGGGTGGTCTCCAATCAAATTGATTCAGCAATCGGCGATGACTCTTTAGATCAAAAAACCAGAAGCGAACTTCGATCAATAGTCGCAAATTTTGATGAACTCCTAGAGCAATTACGCGCTGATTTACTTCCCTCTACCGGCAAGAGCCCGCAAGTCTTTTCAATAGCAATCCGAAAATTAATCGCAGATATTTTAGATAAAGCGAAGGTGATTCAGGGCAATGCGCTGAGTTCGGAACTTGCCAATCAGGTCACCGAACTTCTTTCATTTCCAAGGGAGCTACTAACTTCACCTAAAATCAAATTTGAACCAGAGAGCTCACTAAGCGCCCGCGAGCGAGAAGTCCTGAAACTACTTCCGCAAGGTTTAACCTCAAAAGAGATGGCCTTAAGCCTCTTCTTAACTGAGGCAACGATAAAAACACATTTGGCTAGCATCTACCGAAAACTTCAAGTAGGAAATCGAGTTCAGGCAATCGCCGTCGCGCTGGAAAGCGGTTTAATTAAGAGTAAGTAACTCGGAAAATTTCTTGCCCCATATTTTCCAAGCCCAATTTTCAACTACCCAATTGCGACCAGTAGCGCCCAACTCTTTTAGCTTCGGTAAATCAGAGAGCGCAGCGTTTACAACATCGCTGATATCTCTTGGGCTCTTTCCATCTACTAAATATCCGGTCTTCCCAACTAGTACCGCATCAGGTGCGCCGCCAGATTTTCCGGCGATAACTGGAAGGCCACAAGCGCTTGCTTCGAGATAAACAATTCCAAGTCCTTCAACTTCTAAACCAAAGAGCCTTGATCTAGAGGGCATAATAAATAAATCTGCCATCAATAAATGCTTAGGAAGTTCGGGGTAGGTAAGCCGGCCAAGGAACAATACATTTGAACCAATTCCCAATTTGGCAACCATCGATTCGAGTTTTGCGGCTCGCGGACCTTCACCGATTAAAACCAATACTGCCTTCGGATATTTCTTCAAGATTTCCGGCACTGCTTGAATTAATTTATCGCCACCTTTTCTATGAACCAAGCGACCAACACACATGATTACCAAGTTATTGGTCAAGTTATATTTCGCTAGAAGATCTGTGGGTTTTGGACCTGGCTTAAAATGTTCAATATCAATACCAGGTGCGATGTGAACTAATTTTGGTGAATTGCCAAGAGCTGGGGCTATTGCTTGTTTGGTGTACTCCCCCAAATAAGTTATTACATCGACGCTATTTCCAATACGACGCATCGCCCATTTGAATATCGCTACCTTGGACCACCAGACCTCATGGCCGTGAGTAAGTGCAATAATCTTTTTGGCGCCAGCCTTTTTTAATGAGGGTGACATCCACGCCAATGGCGCAGCTGCTCCAAACCAAACTACCTCGCACTTAAATTTTTGTAGCACCTGTTTCACTTCACGAGTTACACGTGGTGTGGGCAATAAGACTTTGCTCTTATCGCGTAAAACAAGTACGCCATATTTTTTTGCGAGTTCTTTATCAAACTGATCAGCGCCCGCTTGGCTTGAGGTGTAAATAACGATCTCCTCGCCATTTAATTGCTCGATTAGCCCAAGAATAAAAGTTTCAATACCGCCAGCGCGAGGTCCTAAATCATTTGTTACTAGCAGGATCCGCCGCGTGTTAGATGCGCTTTGCACCATAGAAAATTTCAGAGCCGAAGGTTTGTCCAAAACTTTCTACCTTTACGCGCGCGCCAGGGTGTGGTGCATTAACCATGCGACCATCCCCCAGATAGATACCAACGTGCGAGATGTAATGGTGACGACCGAAGAAGACTAAATCTCCCGGTTGTAATTTATTAAAGGGAACAGATTTACCAAAGCCGGCTTGAGCTGCGGCAGAATGTGGGAGCGAGACACCGGCTCGACCAAAACCAACCATCGTTAAACCACTGCAATCCCAGTAAGTCATTCCGGCTGCGCCGAATGAATAACGCTTACCAATTTGAGAGATCGCAAATCTAAGAGCGATCGCGCCGCGTCCCGATCCGAGGTTTGCCTTAGCGGCTTCGGCGATAGAAGCTGCTTGATCAGCATTCTCCTGCGAATCAACTAGCGCTGCCAATCTGGCACGTTCGGCCTTGCTAAGTGAATCCAAAAGCTTTTGAGCTTCAGCTAACTTGTCATTAGCCGCCTTCTCTTGCGCCACATATCTAGCTTGCGCAGCCTTTGCCAATGTAACTTGATCGGTAACTGTTAGCGAGGTCGCGGTTAAGCGTTGCTTTGCAACACTATATTGACGCAATTGCTCGGATTGGTGCTTAGTAACCGATTGCAATGAACCTGCAGCATTTAAAAATAACTTTGGGTCGGATGAGAATAAGAGCTGCATGCTCTGGCTAAGTCCGCCACTCTTGTATTGCTCTCTGGCAATCGCACCTAGCGTTTTTTGAAATTGGGAAACCGTCTTAGCTTCTGCATCAGCTTGCTTTTGAACTGAGGTCAGTGTGCGATTTAAATTATTTAATTGAACCTGTGCATGTTGCGCTGCTTCACCGGCCGCAGCAGCATCCTCTTGAAGCGCCCGAACCTTTGCTTGCACATCTTGAATGGATGGCGCGGCATAAGCCGAATTTGGGAGCAGAGTAGCCAGCAGAGCCAGCGCCGCGATTGATCGCAATACTCGGCCAAGATTCATCTGCAAAGGGTAACAAAGAGGCTCTTAATAGGAGTAATTCACAATACCTTTACGCTGTGAGAGTAAGCGCAAACTTGGTCATTGGATCTGATGGAAGCACCACAATTGCCGGTCATTCGGCGGGACTGAGTTCGCAAATAGATCGCAAGAGATTTCATCAATTGCGGGAAAATTCTCAGGTAATTCTGATCGGAGGAAATACCGCTAGAAATGAGCCTTATTCAAAAACTCCAAAGCAATTAATCGTGGTTACTAAATTACCAGAAATTGAAAATCTTGCGCCAAATACAATTTTTTTAAATCTAGACCCGGTTGAGGCACTCACTAAAGTTAAAGAAGATTTCTCTGGACAAATACTTATAGAAGGCGGGCCAAGTTTTCTAAAACCACTTCTCTCCAACCAATTGATAGAAAATTTCTACGTGACGGTTTCAAAGGTAAGTGGTGGTGAAGGTCAGATTGATTTGCAGGAACTAACTCAGAATTATGAATTAGTCCAAAGTCTTGATAATGATGAAGACCCTGCGGAAAAATTCTTACTCTTTAAGCCAAAGAAATAACAGCAACACCACTTACTGCAAGCAAAATCCCAAGATATTGAATTTTGTGCAGCCGCTCGTGTAAAAATCGAAAAGCTAAGAGCGCGGTAACTATTGGGAATAATGAACCAAGAACCATCGCAATCGATACCAACCCCTTGGTTGTGGCGATGCCTAATAGGTAATTTGCCAGAAAATCACTCACCCCGATTGCACTAAGTGCTACAAGATCTACTTTCCCAAAGCCACCAAAAGTTCTATATCTAGCTGCAAGAATTAGTGAGATAAAGACCGTGATGATTCTCATCGAGGTCATAGTAAATAGCGCACTGGTCTTTGATCCTTGAGCCATAAAGGTAAGTGCAGTTCCAAAACCAATGGCAGCGCCCAAGCCAAAGAAAAGTGGCTTAACTGGGAGACCTTTAACGATATCCGGACCAGATGCGCAAAAGGCGCCCACAAGAGCAATCGCCATTCCAATTAAGGCAAATGACTTTGGTCGTTCACCATTTATAAATGCATAAGCAAGTGGAATTACAACGCTGAGAGAACTTATTGGAGAGACAACACCCATGCGCCCGGTCGCTAACCCGGAATAAAAAGAGATCAAGCCTAAAAATCCAGCGATACCGGCGCCGAGTGCTGGGAGAAAATAGCCATTCCACGAAAAATTAGGAGCAATAAATTTTCCACCGAGCAAAATCAAAGATAAACCAACTAACAATCCGATAGTTTGCGAAGCACCAGTTACTGCCAAGGCTTTAAATCTCTTAGATAAATTTCCACCTAGAAAATCGGCGGTCCCCCAAAGCAAACTTGAAAAGAGGGCTAATAGTGAGGCCATGTGATTACCTTAGGCCAAACCCCTGCTCGCGCCTTCGCAAATAAGGCAACCTTGCGCCTTACCATTTAGCAGTGCGCGCAATTGATTTCTCCGAAACGATAGCCGCTATTCGCGCGATCAAGCCTCGGACTGAGATTCTCTTGGAAGAGGTTCCAGCCCCACAAAAGCTTGCACCATTCGCCTTTGCGATGACCGCCGATGTTTTAGAAGATGCGGCAACCGGTCGTTTTGTTTTATTGCATGACCCTGATGGCCAAGATGGTTGGGGCGGAAATTATCGTTGTGTCACCTTTGTCCGGGCGGCTATCGATACTGAGATGGCGGCAGATCCGCTGCTCTGCGATGTTGGCTGGACTTGGTTGATGGAATCATTAAATAGAAATGGCTGCGATTTCACGGCGCCAAGTGGGACGGTAACTAGAGTTGCAAGTGCCTCATATGGAACTTTAGAAAATCGCGATGAAGATAGCGAACTTGAAGTGCGGGCATCTTGGACTCCAACAACTGCAACGGGTATTGCAAACCATGTGCGCGCTTGGCTGGAGTTATTGGAAATCTCAGCTGGATTAGCGCCGATTCCGCAGGGCGTGACGCAATTAAGTCACAGCAAATAAATTCTAGGAATTAAATATGTCAGAACCATTACTTGCGCCGTATAACGGAATTCCTAAATTAGTTGAGAATGAGAGCGAATTAGAAAAAGCGCTAACCCAGTTACTAAATGGCAGTGGTCCAATTGCAATCGATGCCGAACGCGCATCGGGTTATCGTTATTCAGCACGGGCTTATTTGATTCAAATAAAGCGAACCGATGGTGGCCTACATCTAATTGATCCAATTGCAGTGGGCGAAAGCGATCTTTGGGGAAAGTTCAGCGAAGATGTTGGCGAAGAAGAGTGGATTATTCATGCTAGCACCCAAGATTTGGCTTGCCTTCGCGAAGTTGGGCTTAACCCCAAAAAGATATTTGATACCGAACTCGGTGGCCGTATTGCCGGTTGCGAGCGCGTTGGCCTTGGTCCACTAACTGAAGAGTTGCTCGATATCTCACTTGCAAAAGAACACTCAGCTGTTGATTGGTCACTTCGCCCACTTCGGGAAGAGTGGCTTAGTTATGCCGCACTTGATGTCGAACTTCTTGTAGAACTTCGTGACGCGGTTGCTGGAATTTTGCTAGCGCAAGGAAAATTAAATTGGGCGATGGAAGACTTTGCGGCAATCCTTAGCGCCCCGCCCCCACCACCTCGCGTTGATCCATGGCGACGAACCTCTGGCATGCACAAGGTTCGCGATCGTTTGACCCTTGGCGTTATTCGGGCGCTCTGGTTGGCTCGTGATTCATATGCCCGCGAGATTGATCTAGCCCCCGGTCGCGTCTTTAACGATGAGACTCTCATGGAGGTAATCAATAAGAAGCCAAATGGCCTGGGAGATTTTCGCAAAATTATTTCAAGACGTACGCGTGTGCAGAACGCTCCGGTGGAGAGTTGGTATGAGACCTACTTAGCTGCGCTAGCGGCGCCGCTATCGGAACAACCCGAACTTCGAATTCCTTCAAATACCCTGCCGCCAGTAAAGATTTGGCAGACCAGAAATCCCTTGGGCTATGCCCGCATAACTCATGCCCGCGCAATCGTCCACGAACTATCCGAGGATTTAGTTATGGCCCCAGAAAACCTCATCTCGCCGGAGGCCGTTAGAAGAGTCTGTTGGAGCGAGCCTCCTGCAAGCGCCGATCAATACTTACCCTACGTAGAGGCAACGCTGGCCGAGTATGGGGCTAGAAAGTGGCAAATTCGGGCTATTTCAAGTGGCCTAGCTGGCATCTTGAACGTTACCGAGCCCATTGTGACCCCGGATGCGGAAAGAACCGAGTCGGTGAATGAGGGCGTGGAAAGTGATTAATTACGCAACATTTGAGTTGCGTAAATGCCATAACCGGTTCTAGGCTTTAGGGGTGTTGAGCACCTTTCTAATCGCACTTCGCGAGGGCGTTGAAGCCTCGTTGATCATTGGCATTTTGGTTGCTTACTTGAAGAAGGCGAATCGCGAAAAGTCACTACCTGCCATTTGGCTAGGTGTTGGTGTCGCAGCGACCTTGGCACTTGGCTTTGGCGCCTTTCTAACATTTACCTCAACTCAATTATCGGTTCGCGGCGAAGAGATCTTTGCCGGTACAACTTCGATCGCTGCAGTTTTGATGGTCACCTTTATGGTCTTTTGGATGAAGGCAAGCGCCCGCGGAATCAAGGCAGATTTACACGGCAAGCTCGATGCCGCACTTCCTCTTGGAAATCTGGCTCTAACTGTCACCGCCTTCTTTGCAGTAGCACGTGAAGGTCTTGAGACCGCGCTCTTTGTCTTTAGTAATTTTAAAAATGTCTCAAAGGATTCGGCGCCATCACTCGGTTTAATCCTTGGTTTACTTGCCGCCATCTCACTTGGCATTGCAATCTATCGCCGCAGTATTCAAATTAATTTAGGAAAGTTTTTCACGGTAACTGGCAGCGCGCTATTGGTCATCGCCGCCGGAGTTCTTGCCCATGGCGTAAATGAATTCCAAAAATTTAACGCCCTACCTGGTGCTGGTGCCTACATTTGGAATTGGAAGTCGGCCAATTCAGTTCTCTCCACAGTTCTAGATGGAACGATCGGTATTGGAACTTCGATCACCTGGTTGCAACTATTCATCTGGGCGGCTTACCTATCCCTGACCCTTCGTAGCTATCTAAAGAAGCCGGCGCCAGCCCCTCAATTGGTTAAGGCGTAATTACTTAAGGCTGAAATTACTTAAGGGCGAAATTACTTAAGGCTGAAATTACTTAAGGCTGAATAGTTCCCATTTAACCTACCGGCGAGTAACCTAGCTGGTATGAGTAACGATCAGCCAATGAACCTCAAGAATGTAGTCCTAGTCGATGCCGCCCGCTCTCCATTTGGTAAAGCCGGCAGCCTCTATCAAGGAACTCGCGCCGATGACATCATGGTCCGCACCTTGCGCGGTCTACTCGAGCGAAATCCAAAGGTTGATCTAACGGCGATCGATGATGTTGCGATTGCAGCCGCAACACAAGTTGGCGATCAAGGTATGAATATCGGTCGAAGCGTTTCACTTTTGGCTGGTATCCCAAATACTGTTCCGGGTTACTCAATCGATCGTTGGTGCGCGGGCGCGCTTACTGCAGTAACTACGATCTCTGGCGCAATTGCAATGGGCCAATATGAATTAGCAATTGCTGGTGGCGTTGAACATATGGGCAACCACCCAATGGGCGATTTGATGGATCCAAATCCAAGATACCTAGCTGAAAAATTAGTTGATCAAGATGCGCTAGCGATGGGCGCAACGGCCGAGCGTTTACATGACAAGTTTCCACACTTAACAAAAGAGCGCGCCGATAAATATGCTCTGGCTTCACAACAAAAGACGGCTGCGGCTTATGAAGCTGGAAAAATTCAACGAGATTTAATACCAGTCGCAGTTAGATCAACTGAGCTTGGTTATGGGATTGCAACCGTTGATGAACCACCACGTCCCGGAACAACACTTGAAGCACTCGCTGCGCTTAAAACACCGTTTCGTGCCGCCGGTCGCGTAACTGCCGGAAATGCAGCTGGCTTAAATGATGGTGCTACAGCTGCGATCTTGGCTAGTGAAGATTACGCAAAGGAAAATGGCTTAGGAATAAAGGCCCGGCTAGTTTCATTTGCCTTTGCTGGTGTTGAACCAGAGATTATGGGATATGGCCCGGTTCCAAGCACGATCAAGGCGCTAGCAAAAGCTGGTTTAAAGATTGAAGATATTGGTTTATTTGAAGTAAATGAAGCTTTTGCAATTCAAGTGCTCTCATTCCTAGATCACTTTGGAATTGCCGATGATGATTCACGGGTAAATAAATATGGCGGTGCTATTGCGGTGGGACATCCACTGGCCTCTTCCGGCGTTCGCTTAATGATTAATCTCGCTCGAGGATTTGAGGAGCATCCAGAAGTTCGTTATGGCTTAACCACCATGTGTATCGGTCTTGGAATGGGTGGCAGCGTAATTTGGGAGAACCCACACTTCAACGGAAAGCAGGCATAACATGAGCGAACTTACCTTGCCACAAGGCGCCCCGGAAGAAGTTGTTACTGCTGCACTTCACCGCGAAGTTGATCTAACTCCCTTTGGTCATAAGGGCACACTTTCATTAATAACCCTTGATAACGGGATGGATCACAACCGCCCAAATACCTTCGGGCCAAAATCACTAGCCGCACTTAATGACGCAATCAGCACCGCCGAGGCAAGTAGCTCGGTCGCGATAGCAATTACTGGAAAACCATTTATCTTTGCCGCTGGTGCGGATCTATCCGCTCTCTCCTTTTTAGATAAGAAAGAGCAAGCCCTTGCGATTGGAAAATTAGGGCACGATGTCTTTCGCCGACTTGGCTCATCCACCAAACCAACCTTTGCCTTTATCAATGGTCTGGCCCTAGGTGGCGGATTAGAAGTCGGATTACATTGCAATTACCGAACCATGGCTACCACCACATTTAGCGCACTGCCAGAGTGCTTCCTTGGGTTAGTTCCTGGTTGGGGCGGGGCAACTATTTTGCCTAAATTAATTGGTCCAGAAAAGGCAGTTCAAGTAATCATTTTGAATGCGCTAAATAACAACACCATGTTGCGCGCTAAGGATGCTCTTGCTCTTGGAGTTAGTGATGCCATATTTGAGCCATCAGATTTTCTAGAGAACTCTGTGAAATTTGCAGCTGATGTCTTAAGCGGAAAACGAAAAATTGAACGGAGCAATTTCACCAAAGATGATGCAGCTTGGGACGTTGCACTCGCCACCGGCAAGGCCGCCATCGCAAAGAAATATGGTGGCGCGCAAATTACCGCTCCCCTAAAAGCCTTGGATCTAATTGGTGCGGCAAAATCCAATTCCCTTAGCGAAGGTTTTGCAGCGGAAGATATTGCCCTAGCCGAGCTAACAATGAGCGACCCACTTCGCGCCTCGTTATATGCCTTTAATTTGATTCAAAAGAAGCGTAAGAAAGTTGAGGGAGCGCCAAAGCCGGCACTTGCCCGAAAGGTTACAAAGGTGGGCGTTGTTGGCGCTGGCCTGATGGCTTCGCAGCTCGCGCTTATCATGCTGCGCAATTTGAAGGTTCCTGTTGTGATAACCGATCTAGACCAAGAGCGAGTTGATAAGGGGCTTGCCTACATAAAGAGCGAATTAGCCAAGTTGGTTGAAAAAAAGCGCATGAGCCAAGAGAGCGCCGCTCGCCTTTCAACTTTAATCACCGGCTCTACGGATAAGTCAATATTTGCCGATGCAAATTTTGTTATTGAAGCCATCTTTGAAGAACTCTCGCTAAAGCAAGAACTCTTTAAAGAACTTGAATCAATCGTTGCCCCTGATTGCATATTGGCAACAAATACCTCATCGCTTTCCGTAACCAAAATGTCGGATGGGTTAAAAAATCCCGAACGTGTAATTGGATTTCACTTCTTCAATCCGGTTGCCGTCATGCCGCTTTTGGAAATTGCCCGCACCGCCGCCACGGATGATGCAACTACTGCCACTGCGGTTGCAGTCGGAAAAGAGCTAAAGAAGACGATGGTGATCGTTAAAGATTCACCAGCCTTTGTAGTAAACCGACTACTGACAAGATTCATGGGCGAAATAACCGATGCGATTGATGAAGGTACGCCACCTGATGTGGCTGATTCGGCGATGGTGCCTCTTGGTCTGCCGATGAGTTCACTTGAGTTGCTTGGATTAGTTGGGCCTGGAGTCGCACTGCATGTAGCGCAAACACTTCACGCAAACCTTGGCGACCGTTATCGCATCTCCCCAACCATGGAGCGCTTTGTTAAAGAAGGCATAAAGACCTTCTACATTAAAGATGATGCGGGCAATCGAGTTGCAAATCCTGCTGCACTTGCTTTGATCGAGAAGGGCACAACGCCATCTAGCGCCGAGGAAGTTCGTATTCGGGCACTTAGCGCCTTGGCGCAGGAGGCTCGCATGATGCTAGATGAAGGCGTTGTTGCAACAGCTGCTGAAATTGATTTGTGCATGTTGCTTGGATGCGGCTGGCCAATGCACCTTGGCGGAATCTTGCCTTACTTAGATCGCGAAGGCTTTAGCGAGAAGGTTTCTGGTTCTCGTTTTCATCCACCTGGAGTTGCTTCGCTTCCGAAGTAAAGTCATCTTTATCGCTACTGCTCCACGCGACTAACTTCTGCGTGATGTTTTGCGAGGTTATGCCGAGGTCGCTAAGGATCTCACTTCGCTTTGAGTGTTCGATAAATTCAAGTGGCACGCCAATAGAATGAATTGCAACTTGTAGATCTTCTTCGCGGAACATCTCCGAAATTGTCGAAGCAATACCGCCATGCTTTATTCCATCTTCAACAACTACCACGCTCTTGTAGCGACGAGCCATCGTAAGCAGACTCTTTGGAAGTGGCTTTACCCATCTTGGATCAATTACCGTAACGCCAACGCCTTCGCGATAGGCCTGAGATGCCGCTTCAACGCAAATACCAGCCATTGCGCCAACGCTTACGAGAAGTACATCTGCGCTCTCGCCACGATATAGAACATCAATTCCATCGCGTCGTTCGAAGGATGGAATATCACTTCCCACTGGACCCTTTGGAAAACGAATCAAAGTGGGCGCATTTGAAATATCTAGTGCTTCGCGAAGAGTTTCACGAAGGCGTGCCCCATCGCGCGGTGCAGCAACATGAAGGGTAGGAACAATTCCAGTCAGAGCCAAATCCCAAATACCGTGATGCGATGGACCATCATCGCCGGTAATTCCGGCTCGATCCAATACGAAAGTTACTCCGGCCTTATGCAGAGCAACATCTAATAGGAGTTGGTCGAAGGCGCGATTTAAAAATGTTGAGTAAACAGCTATCACTGGATGAAGCCCGGCATAGGCCATTCCGGCAGCAGCGGTTGTCGCGTGTTGTTCGGCGATACCCACATCGATGGTTCGTTCTGGGAATTTCTCTTGGAATTTATCTAAACCGGTCGGTCCCAGCATCGCGGCGGTAATCGCAACAATATCTTTTCGCTCGCTGCCGATTTCCACCATTTCATCTGCAAAAACGCTAGTCCAGTTAGGGGCAGATTTAGCTACTGGGATTCCAGTTGCTGGATCGACAATTCCAACTGCGTGAAATTTTTCGGCTGAGTCATTAACAGCTGGCGCGTGACCGCGACCTTTTTCGGTTATGACATGGACGATCACGGGTTCGCCAAAATTCTTAGCCCGCTGCAGTGCAACTTCCATCTCTTCGATGTTGTGACCATCGATCGGTCCTAAATATTTAAGTCCTAAATCTTCAAACATTCCTTGCGGCGCAACAATATCTTTGATTCCTTTTTTAACTCCGTGCAGAGTTTCATAAATTGGTTGGCCAACAACAGGGGTCTTCTCTAAAACTCCCTTCCCCCAATCTAAGAACTTCTCATAGCCACTAGTTGCGCGAAGCGTTGAAAGATAGGTTGCCATGCCACCAATCGTTGGCGAATAAGATCTTTCGTTATCGTTTACAACAATAACTAGGCGAAGATCATCATTCGCGGCAATGTTATTTATGGCTTCCCATGACATACCCCCTGTTAGGGCACCATCTCCAACTACGCAAACAACTGAACGTTCCTTCTCGCCTTTAATCGCAAAACCTCTAGCGACGCCATCGGCCCATGAAAGGGCTGTTGAGGCATGTGAATTTTCAATGACATCATGTTCGCTCTCTTCGCGATTTGGATATCCCGCAATGCCACCGCGTTGGCGAAGTTTGTCAAAGCCAGAACTGCGGCCGGTCAGAATCTTATGGACATAACTTTGATGTCCAGTGTCGAAGAGGACTACATCTTTTGGTGAATCAAAAATTCGATGAACCGCAATTGAAAGTTCAACCACGCCAAGGTTTGGTCCTAGATGGCCACCGCTTTTAGAAACTTTCTCAACGAGAAATTCACGAATCTCAGCCGAAAGTTCTGCTAATTGGGAATAGTTCAAATCCGCCAGGTCAGCTGGCTTATTGATCCCGGCCATATATTTGGACATAGCCAAAGTGTAGATCAGTCAGGGCTTAATTAAGTAGTGAACGTAATACGTACTGCATAATCCCACCGTGACGGAAGTAATCTGCCTCACCTGGGGTATCAATTCGTACGATCGCATCAAAACTCTTATCGCCTGCCATGACCTTTACCGTCTTCGGCGTCTTGCCCTGATTTAGTTCTTCAATTCCAGAAATACTAAATACCTCTTCACCAGTTAGGCCAAGTGTCTGCGCATTCGTTCCTGCAGCAAATTGAAGTGGAAGAACTCCCATACCAATGAGATTGGAACGGTGAATTCTTTCAAATGATTCTGCGATAACTGCTTTAACACCTAGTAGCGCGGTTCCCTTTGCCGCCCAGTCTCTAGAAGATCCCGAGCCATATTCTTTACCAGCAAGAATAACTAGTGGAACGCCGGCGCTTTGATAGGCCATTGAGGCATCATAAATTGTGCTCTGTTCGCCATTGCTTAGGAAGTTGCGAGTAAAGCCACCTTCAACACCATCTAGTAGCAAATTCTTCAAGCGAATATTGGCAAAGGTGCCGCGGATCATTACTTCGTGATTACCGCGACGTGAACCATAGGAGTTGAAATCTGCACGATCAATTCCATGTTCGGCTAAGTATTTACCGGCCGGTGAATCAATTTTGATATTTCCAGCTGGTGAAATGTGATCGGTTGTTACGGAATCGCCCAAGATCGCCATAACTCTGGCGCCGGAGATATCTTTAACCGGAACTGGGTTGCGTGGCATACCCTCAAAATATGGAGGCTTTCGAACGTAGGTCGACTTTGCATCCCATTCAAAAGTGTTGCCGGTAGGCGTTGCAAGTGACTTCCAACGATGATCGCCATCAAAGACGCTGGCGTAATCCTTCTTAAACATCTCAGATGAGATTGAAGAATCGATTACTGATTGAATCTCGGCGGCGCTTGGCCAGATATCCTTTAGGAAGACGGGATTTCCATCTTTATCATTGCCGATCGAATCATTTTCAAAATCATGATCCATGGTTCCGGCAAGTGCGTATGCAACCACTAGTGGCGGTGAAGCCAGGTAGTTCATCTTTACATCTGGGCTGATGCGGCCCTCAAAGTTACGGTTTCCAGAAAGTACTGCAGAGACTGCCAAATCGTTCTCGTTGATCGCCTTACTAATTTCAAGAGGTAGTGGTCCCGAGTTTCCGATGCAGGTTACGCAACCATAGCCAACTAAGTTAAAGCCGAGTGCCTCCATATAAGTTGTGAGACCAGCTTTATCGTAATAATCGGTTACTACCTTTGATCCTGGTGCCAAAGTTGTTTTAACCCAAGGCTTACTCTTTAGCCCTTTTTCAACGGCCTTCTTGGCAAGCAAAGCAGCGCCAATCATCACACTTGGATTAGATGTATTTGTACATGAGGTAATCGATGCAATTACGACTGCGCCATTTTGTACTGAGGTTGCGCTTCCATTCACCGAGACTGGAATAGCTGACTTTGAAGTCTTATCTGAGAAATATGTTGGTGAAATTTTTTCATAAGCGCTCTTGGCATCTGAAAGTGAGATTCGATCTTGTGGTCGCTTAGGTCCAGCGATTGATGGAACAACGGTTCCTAGATCCAACTCCAAGTTTTCTGAGAAGCGTGGCTTATCTGATGGGTTGTGCCATAAACCAACGCGCTTTGCATACTCTTCAACCAAAGCAATCTCATCATTACCGCGACCAGTCAAAGATAGGTAGCGAATAGTCTCTTCATCGATTGGGAAGATGGCGCAGGTCGATCCATATTCCGGAGACATATTTCCGATCGTGGTTCGGTTTGCCATTGGTAGCGCGGTAACGCCAGGACCATAAAATTCAACAAACTTTCCAACAACGCCATGCTTGCGAAGCATCTCGGTAATAACGAGCACTAAGTCAGTGGCAGTTGTTCCGGTTGGGAGTTGGCCATTTAATTTAAATCCGACAACTCGAGGAATCAACATTGATACCGGCTGACCTAATAAGGCCGCCTCGGCTTCAATTCCACCTACGCCCCAGCCCAGTACGCCCAGACCGTTAACCATTGTGGTGTGTGAGTCAGTTCCGACAACGGTATCTGGATAGGCTCGAAGAACCCCATCAACGGTACGCGTCATTACAACTCGCGCGAGGTATTCAATATTTACTTGGTGAACAATTCCGGTTCCTGGTGGAACAACTTTGAATTCATCAAAGGCGGTCTGGCCCCAACGCAAGAATCGATAGCGCTCTTGATTGCGTTCGTATTCAATATCGGTGTTCTCTTCAAAGGATGTCTTGGTGCCAAATTTATCGGCAATTACTGAGTGATCGATTACTAATTCAGCAGGTGCCAAGGGATTTACTTTGCTGGCATCTCCGCCAAGTTCGACGATCGCCTCTCGCATGGTTGCAAGATCCACAACGCAAGGTACGCCAGTGAAATCTTGCATAATCACTCGCGCTGGAGTGAATTGAATTTCAGTATCTGGCTCTGCCTCTGGCTTCCAATTCGCTAACGCCTTGATTTGTTCAGCGGTGATATTGGCACCATCCTCGGTGCGCAGTAGATTTTCAAGGAGCACCTTTAAGCTAAAAGGCAGGTCCTTGCTTTCAGGAAGTTTTGAGAGATCAAAAATCTCATACTGCTTTCCGGCAACGGTAATGGTGGTCTTGGCATCAAATGAATTCTTGCTCACGCCGCTATCTTAGCCACGAGTAAAGCGAGCAACACATTCAACATGTTGGGTCATCGGGAATAGATCGAATCCCACGATGTGATCTAAGTGATATCCCCCAGCCTCTAACTGCTTTGCATCTCTAACCAAAGAGGCCGGATCGCAAGAGATATAGACAATTGTCCGTGGCGCCTTGGCCAGCATTTCGCGGACGACTAATTCACCAGCACCAGTTCGGGGCGGATCTAGCAAAATCACATCGACCTTTTTGATTGCAGGAAGTTTCTGTTCTACTCGTCCGGAGTGGACCTGAACCTGCTTAACCTTTTCGAAAATCTTTAGCGCATCTTGCGTCGCGCGATGACTTGATTCAATTAAATGAACCTTGCCGATATCACCGACATCATCAGCCATTGGAGCAGTAAATAAACCAACGCCGCCATATAGATCGCAGACATGATCACCTGCGCGAAGCGCTAGAAGATCCATCGCCAAAGTAACCAAGGTATTAGGCGCATTTCGATGAGCTTGCCAGAAAGATGAAGGTGAGATTTCGTAGGTGTACTCCCCTACTTTTTCATGTAACTGTGTTGGACCAGCCAGACTTCGACCACCACGTGAGAGATTTCGTTCGCCAGTACTAGAAACCGATAGCTCTAGGCGATCATCGCCCTTCCAATTCTTAGCAAAGATCTCTGATTCGTTAATGGCTTCAACGGCAATTAAACATTTATCGATCTCGGTAACTTCATTACTTCGAGATGAGAAGAGACCGGGCTTACCATTCTTGGAAATTGCAAAATCCATCCTGGTGCGCCAGTGCAGTCCATCCTTTGGTTCTACCGCGTGAACATCTAAATCAATCTCCATCTTTCCAAGGCGGGAGAATTGTTCTCGAATTACCGAACGCTTTAATTCAGTCTGCGCCGAAATAGCTACATGCTGAAAATCGCAACCACCACAGCCACCAGGTACTGCATATTTACATGGTGCGACCACGCGATCCTTTGATGGTCGAAGGATTTCGATTGCATCACCGCGGGCTAGCTTTGAAGATATTGAGGTAATTTCAACAACCGCGCTCTCACCGGTAATTGCATGACGGACAAAAATAACTTGGCCGTTATGGCGCGCAACAAAATGGCCACCATGTGCCACTGCGCCAATTTCAACGGTAACCCGATCTCCGACGGCTAGTTGTGGGAGGTTCTGCGGGTTCGATTCCATAGGGCCACCTTATGGGTGTAAGTTGTACTTCGTGCACGTAGTCATCATGGGTTGTGGTCGCGTCGGATCTGGTCTAGCAATTGATCTTGAAAGCGCTGGTCACTCAGTTGCCATCATCGATCAAAACCGCGAGGCATTTCGTCGCCTAGGGGCAGATTTCAAGGGCAAGACAATCGCTGGCGTCGGATTTGATCGCGATATCTTGATGGAAGCTGGTATCGAAAAGGCTGAAGCCTTCGCCGCGGTTTCAAATGGCGATAACTCAAATATCTTGGCTGCTCGCGTAGCGCGCGAGACATATGGCGTTCAAAATGTTGTTGCCCGAATCTACGATCCAGCTCGAGCGGAAATTTATCAACGCCTCGGCATCCCAACAGTTGCAACTGTTCTCTGGGCCACCGACCAAATTCTTCGCCGCCTAGTTCCTGAAGGAACTCGTTCCGAGTGGCGCGATGCAAGTGGCGTCATACAACTATGTGAAGTTCATTTACACAAGGAATGGTTTGGTCAACCGGTTTCTTTAATTGAGACTATTACTAAAGCTCGAGTCGCTTTCATTACTCGCCTTGGTGAAGGAATGATTCCAAGTGAGAAGACCGTCCTTCAAGAGGGAGATCTGGTCCACGTTATGGTTGCCGATAAAGAACTGCCGGTTGTTGAAGCCGCTCTAGCTAAATCTCCGGAAGAGGCTTAATCAATGAAAATTGCTATTGCTGGTGCCGGAAATGTTGGTCGCTCAATTGCCCGTGAATTGTTAGAAAATGGCCATCACGTTCTTCTAATTGATCGTGATCCAAAGGCGCTTAAAATGGATAGCGTCCCAAGCGCGGAATGGTTACTTGCAGATGTCTGCGAAATTACCTCTTTAGATAATGCAAAGTTAGATACCTGCCAGGTACTCATTGCCGCTACTGGCGATGACAAAGTTAATTTAGTTTCATCCCTGCTTGCAAAGACCGAATATGGCGTCCCGCGCGTAGTTGCCCGGGTAAATCATCCCAAGAATGAATGGATGTTCGATGCCTCATGGGGCGTAGATGTTGCAGTATCAACACCAAGAATTATCTCGGCAATTGTTGAAGAGGCAGTGTCTGTCGGCGATGTCGTTCGCCTATTCCAACTGCGCAAAGGCGAAGCGAGCTTGGTTGAAATCACCTTGCCTGATAGTGCCAAGGCCTGCGGTCGCACCGTTGAAGAAGTTCAACTCCCAGAAAATGCAACCCTTGCTGCGATTGTTCGTGATGGTCAGGTTATTCCGCCACACTCACATGATGTTTATTCAGCTGGCGATGAATTGATCTTTATTGCTACCGCAGCTGCTGAAGATCAATTGAAGTCGTGCTTTATCGCTTAATTTTCCTTAGTTTTTGTAACTGGCACAGATTTAATTACCAACCAAGTAGCCCACAGCGTTACTAGATAAAGCGGAAAGCCCAAGAAGACATTGGCTATTCCTAGAGCATTCAAATGATTTGATTTATAAAGTGGATACTGAATTAATAAACGAATTCCAAATAACCAGAACCAGATCCAGCTGGCTCGCGAATAGGCCTTTAGCCGACGAGAATCCTTGCGCCAGGTGAAATTCTCACCAAGGATCGGCCCCAGCATTACGCCAATTAATGGCCACTTAATCAATATTGAAATTAAATAAACCACGGCAAATGCCGAATTTTTCCAAAGACTTGGGGCGTAGTAACTCTTCGCACTTCCCGTCTTCCAGGCAAACCAGCCACAGAAAACAACTCCGATAAAGCCACTGATCGCATGCATCAAGGTGTCTTTTCGCACGATCCGAAGCAACATAAGAGCAAGAGCGCAACCGATTGAGATGTAAAGACATTGTCGTAAATTGTGAGTGATATTAAATGCAACCAAGAAAACTAATGAGGGAACGGTCGAATCAAAGAGGCCACTCTTGCCACCAAGAGCGTTAATTACTTTGGACTTATCCTCTTCTTGCATTAAGAGCTCTTTCCTGTCGAACCAAAGCCACCGGCGCCGCGGTCACTTCCAGGCAGCGAATCGACTTCAATAAATTCTGCGCGCTCTACCTGTTGAATTACTAATTGTGCGATTCGATCACCCTTTTTAAATGAGATCGACTCTTTTTGATCATGATTGATCAAAATTACTTGAAGCTCACCACGATAAGCCGCATCTACAGTTCCGGGCGTATTAGCAATGGAGACTCCATGCTTAATAGCTAAACCTGAGCGCGGGTGAACTAAAGCGACGTAACCATTTGGCAGGGCTAGTGAAATTCCGGTTGGGACCAATATGCGTTGACCGGGTTCGATTGTGAAATCGATTCTGGTGGCTAGGTCCGCCCCGGCATCTCCTGGTTTTGCATAACTAGGTAACGGAACCGATTCATCCAACCTGGTTATAAGTACTTTGACGCTCATGGATTTATCTCAAATTCTGGATCGACGAATGCCAAAAGTTCTGGGTGCGCGGTTACGTGATCGATATAGGCCTTAGGTGCGTTCTCTAGGAAATGTTTCATTGGAACGATAATAAATAAGGCCGATGCCTTGACGGCAACTGGGCCATCGGGCGCACCGATTCGCCCTTCGGCGGCGCAAAAAACCTTACGATTTTCTTGACCAGTGATCTGTGCTGAAATATAAAGTTCGGAACCGATTGGAACCGGCAAAATAAAATCTGTCTCCAGTCGCGCCGTAACGGCTGGTGATCGAATTAACCACATCAACTTTCCAAGCGCTTCATCAAAGGCCAGTGATAGCAATCCCCCGTGGGCCAAACCCGGTGCACCCTGGTGATTTTCGGTAACGGTAAATTTCGCCGTTAAATCTTGGCCAGCACCTGCGTGCGCGATTAAATGCAATCCAGTTGGATGTAATTCACCGCAACCAAAACAATGTCCGAAGTGTGAAGGTATTTGGGTTCCTGGGGCGGGCGCCTTTGGATGACGCGGCGGAACGCTGGCGCCTTCTGGCGGCACAGTGCTTGGAACTCTGCTCATGTCGATAAGCCTAACCTGCAACTTAATAAAGTTCGCTATTCAAGTAGGGTTGGCACATGGCATTTTCAAATAGAAATTCCGCGCGTCATGCGGATTTAAATTATGGAACGCCGCTTTATTCCGAGAAGATCCGCTGGCCGTTATGGCTCTGGGCCTTTATCTTATTTCTAAGCGCTTCAATTGATTTGGCCATCTGGGCCGCGCTCTCAAGCACCGCCACCATTCTGACGACTGTGGCAAGCATTGCGCTAATTATTTATGCCAATCAAATGACGACGCTGCGAATAACCGTCACCAAGGGTTGGTTCTTAGTTGGTCCTGCTGCAATCGAGCGCGCTTTTATCCACAACTTTCGCGCCCTGGATTCCAAGGCGATGCGGGAAGTACGGGGTGTGGGCGCTGATCCGGCTTGTTATTTGGAACTTCGTTTTTGGGTCCCTACCGGATTGAAGTTGGAACTTCGAGATCCGAAAGACAAAACGCCCTATTGGTTAATTAGCACCAATAGAGCGAATGAATTATTAAAGATATTAAATTTAGCTGATCATTAAGCGCAATCAACGCATACTGCATTGGCGCCAGTGCCCTTTGCTAATTGAGTGCTGTGGTGAACCATAAAGCAGCGAGAACAAGTAAATTCATCATCTTGTTTCGGCACAACGCGCACTGTTAATTCTTCACCGGAAAGATCAGCACCTGGAAGTTCTAGATTTTCAGCGGCTTCTTCTTCATCGATATCGACTTGGCCAGATTGCGCATCGGCTCGGCGAGCTTTGAGCTCTTCGAGCGACTCTTCATGAAGTTCTTCATCCGTTTTTCGCGGGGTATCGTAATCTGTTGCCATGGGGCGGATAGTGTCCTATAAAGTTGTTGGTTACCTAATCAACGCTCGGCGTGTCGGAAATATTCCGTAGATGTGGATTACTTTTACCTTTTGGCTTGCTAAAGAACCTTAAAACTTATCGAGAACCTGGCGATCTAGATGCACCGGCTCTTGTCCTCTTGCAACTAGACGCTCAAAGTGAGTGTCACGCTTTTCAATAAAGCGGGAGACATCATCTTCTGCGCCCTTGATATAGGCGGCAAGTTCTACTCGCGCAGCTTCGCCTTCACCGGTTAGGTCGGTTCGATCAAAAACATTCCACGCCCGCAGAACTGGGGCAACAACATCTTCTAAATGGAGTTGCAGGTCATAAATTCCAGCAAGGGCAATGCCAACCGACTTACGACCCCAACCAGGCATGCCAGCACCAGGCATTTGGAAGTTGGTTACGACATCTTTAATCGCGATCATCGCGGCATTTGGTTCGAGATCCAAGGCTTTTCCTAGAAGGTTTCGATAGAAGAGCATGTGAAGATTTTCATCTAGCGCAACGCGGGCCAACATTCCTTCAGCAATATCATCATTGGCAATACGTCCGGTATTTCGGTGAGAAATACGAGTAGCTAGCTCTTGGAAGGAGACATAGGCAACGGTGTGCAACATATCGTTGTCGTATGGAGTTTCATAGCCAACCTGCATGTGAGCCATACGTAAATCTTCGAGTTCATTTGGATCAACGCCACGAGTTGCCATTAAGTAATCGCGAATAACAATTGAGTGGCGCGCTTCTTCAGCGGTCCAACGATTGATCCAGGTATTCCATGCGCCTTCGCGGCCCATGGAAAGTGCAATCTCCGTGTGATAACTAGGAAGATTATCTTCGGTAAGCAAATTTAATACCAAAGAATCTTGAGCGATCGCAGTCAATTTTGAATCTTTAGCTTCCCAAGCATCGCCATTTAGTGGGCCAGGAAAATTACGACCTTCACTCCATGGGACATACTCGTGTGGATACCAATCTTTGGCTATCTTCATATGGCGTTCTAATTCAACGGCGACCGCTGGTTCTAGGTCGCGAATTAATCGCGTCTGGATCTTTGGGTCGATGCTGGCCATGAGTAGAACTTACCCCAGAACCTATGGTTACTCGCCAGTTATGGATAACGATTTAATTAATGATCTGGTTAATTCTTCAAATTCTGCGTACGAAGCAAGGCCTGTGTCCGGCGCCACTTAGCTATCTCAGCATGGTTGCCAGATAGCAAAACTTCCGGAACCTTTAACCCGCGCCACTCTTGTGGCTTGGTGTAGTTGGGATATTCAACAAGGGTGCCATCAGAATTAGTCAAAGTGTGTGACTCTTCGGTTAAAGATTCTGGATTACCAATAACGCCTGGAATCAATCTAATGATTGCCTCCATGATTACCAATGTTGCAACTTCCCCGCCACCTAGTACGTAGTCACCAATCGAAATTTCACGCACTTTAAAATTTGGGGCGCTTTGATAAAAATCAGTGACGCGAATATCAATTCCTTCATATCGGCCGCAAGCAAAGATTAGATGCTCGGATTCCACGAGTTCTTGCGCCAAAGCCTGGGTAAGTTTTTCACCAGCTGGTGTTAAGACAATGAGTTCGTGAGTGAGATTTGGATTTTGCAAAGCTACTTCATCAATCGCCTTACCCCATGGCTCCGGCGACATAACCATGCCGGCGCCACCTCCGTAAGGAGTGTCATCTACCGAGCCGTGAATATCTGAAGTCTGCGCGCGTAGGTCATGAATGCCGACCTCAATCAAGCCAGCCTTTTTTGCCTTGCCGATTAGAGAAAGTTCTAAGGGCGCAAAATACTCTGGGAAAATTGTGATTACATCAAAGCGATTACTCATCAAGCAATCCTTCTGGCGGAATAACGCGAATTTTCTTATTGACCACATCCACATCTGGCACGATCGCCTTCACAAATGGGATAAGTACATCCTTGCCGTTATATTCAACGGCTAATAAATCTTGACCTGGCAGATTTACAACCTCTATTACAGGGCCAAGTTCTAATCCGCTATCGGTTGTGACAATACAACCTAGTAATTCCTGAACGTGAAAGTCATCTTCGGTTGAATCGGCATGGATATCAACATCAGCGAGAAGTAAGACGTTGCGGAAGTTTTCGATCTGGTTGCGATCGGAGATACCTTCAAAACCCAAGAGTAGGGTTCCGTTGTGATCTCTTGCAGAGGAGATTGTTAATGGACCAAGATTTGTTGGGTCGGTTTGAAGGACTGACCCAACATAAAATCTATCTTCTGGTTGATCTGTGCGAACTTCGATTGTTGCTTCGCCAAGAACTCCATGTGCGCGCCCAATTCGAGCAACGACTAGAAGCACTTTTAACGAGCCTCGTCGGCCTCGATGAGATCAACGCGAACTGAGCGACCAGCAATCGCACTTACAACAGTACGTAGTGCGCGAGCAGTACGACCGTTGCGACCAATTACTTTGCCAATATCATCTGGATGAACGCGAACCTCAAGAGTGGTTCCACGACGATGATCCTTAGTGGTGATTACGACATCACCAGGATTATCGACGATGCCCTTAACTAGATGTTCTAGAGCTTCATCAATCATGGTTATTCGGCAGCCGCTTCTTCTGCTGGAGCTTGTTCAACTACAGGTGTTTCGACAACTGCTTCTGCCACTAGAGCTTCTTCGACTACAGGTGTTTCGACAACTGCTTCTGATGCAGGAGTTTCTGCCACTGGAGCTTCTTCAACTGCAGGTGCAGCCTTAGCAGCTAACTTGTCAGCAGCCTTCTTCTTTAAAGTTGTTGCGCCATCTGCTGGCTCATTTTGTGCTTCTTTAACCGCAGCTTCGTAAGCAATTAACTTGCTTGGCTTTGGTGCAATCTTGCGAAGGGTTCCTTCGGTTCCTGGAAGGCCCTTAGCCTTTTGCCAGTCACCGGTAATTTTTAGAAGTGCCTCTACAGCTTCGGTTGGTTGTGCACCAACAGACATCCAATACAAAGCGCGTTCTGATTTAACTTCAATAAGTGAAGGCTCTGTACTTGGTGAATAACGACCGATCTCTTCAATCGCGCGAGAGTTACGAGCTGCGCGTGAATCCGTAACAACAATACGGAAGTGAGGAGTACGGATCTTTCCTAAACGCATTAAACGAATTTTTACGGCCACGAAGGCTTTCTCCTTGAGTTTGGCGGCAATCCATATCCATGACAGTGGGAGCGTCACTTCAATTTCAAACCTATTTTTTATTGCTGTGCCGGTTTGGCCCAGATCGCTTGGGGGTAGAGGGCCCCTAGCAGGTGGCCAATTCTGCCAGCCACGGGGTCAGATCCCAAATTGAGGCGGTTAGCTTTCCAGTGCACGCTTAGCTGGATTACCAGAACGCGATTTCTTCTTTGGTGGTTGAACTGGCTTGGAAATTGCTGGCGCCGCCATCCCCGGTGGCATCTGCATTCCTGGTGGCATCTGCATGCCGCCCTTACCGGTGCGCATCTGACGCATCATCTTCTGGGCCGCTTGGAAACGGTCGACAAGTGAGTTCACATCAGAAACTGCGCGGCCACTTCCCTTTGCGATGCGGGCTCGTCTTGAACCATTTAAAACTTTTGGATCATTGCGTTCGATTGGCGTCATTGACTGAACAATCGATTGTGTCTTTATTAATTCGTTATCATCAAATTGTTCGAGTTGCTTCTTTATGGCGCCCGAATTTGCCCCCGGAATCATTCCAAGTAGCTTGGTCATCGACCCCATCTTCTTCATGGCTTCTAGCTGCGAGAGGAAATCATCCAAAGTGAAATCTGCACCTTCGATAAATTTCTTCTCAAACTTCGCAGTGGTTTCAGCATCCATTGCGCTCTTTGCCGTCTCGGCCAGAGTCTGAATATCTCCAAGACCCAAAATTCGAGAAGCCAAACGATCTGGGTAGAAGAGATCGAAATCGCTTACCTTTTCACCGGTCGCAGCGAACATGATTGGCTTGCCAGTAATTTGGGTAATTGAAAGCGCCGCGCCACCGCGGGCATCACCATCTAGTTTCGTTAAAACAACGGCATCAAAGCCAACGCCATCTAAAAACGCCTGCGCTGTGCGAACCGCATCTTGGCCCACCATCGCATCAACCACATAAAGGACTTCATCAGGATTAACCGCATCGCGAATATCGCGTGCTTGTTGCATCAATTCTTGATCAATACCCAATCGACCTGCGGTATCTACAATGACAATGTTATGTAATTTATCCTTGGCAAACTTGATGCCATCTTTTGCCACCCGAATTGGATCACCAACTCCGTTACCTGGTTCCGGTGCAAATACGGGAACTCCAACCGACTCCCCTACAACTTGGAGTTGGGTTACCGCATTTGGTCGTTGTAAATCTGAGGCGATCAAGATTGGTGTATTTCCCTGATCCTTTAACCATTTAGCCAACTTGCCAGCTAGCGAGGTTTTACCTGCGCCTTGCAGGCCAGTAAGCAAAATAACTGTAGGCGGATTTTTTGCTAGGCGAATTCGCCTAGCGCTGCCACCGAGAATTGCAGTTAGTTCTTCGTTAACGATATTAAATATTGCCTGCGATGGGTTGGTTGATTTATTTACATCATCTAGCACCGCAAGTGATCGATCTTCGATCTGCTTTACAAAAGCCTCGGCCACCGAAATGGCTACATCCGAATCCAGTAAGGCTAGCTTTATCTCATTTGCAATATCCGATAAATCTCCGGACTTGAGCCGTCCCTTATTGCGCAGCGCAGAGAAAGCGCCAGCAAATTTATTGGAAAGGGATTCAAACATGGGGCAATCCTACTAGGTGCCACAGGTGAGAAATTAACTTGCAGTTAGTTGGAGGTTAGCAAGATATTTTCAACTTGATTTGCCAATAACTTGGCTTGCGCCTCACTAAGTGCGCTTCCTGAGATATCTGAAACATAAAGCGTGTCAAAGGCCTCGGCTCCTAGAGTTGAAACTATTGCAGCATTTATATCGACGCCAAATCGAGAGATTGCCTTTGCCACAGTAAATAAAACTCCGGGGCGATCATGCATTCGAACTTCGATTACCGTTGCATTTGTCGCAATGTCATTAGTTGCCGAAACAATCGGTGGCGGGGTTGGGATTCCGGGATACTTTCGATAACTATTTACTCGCTCGTCAATGCGTTTGGCTAAATCTATTTCCCCATTTAAGCCACGTTGAATTAGCTCTAATAGTTTGTCGGCTTCAGGATATTCCGCATTTGGATCAGGGGAAACAGTCCAACGCATTACAGCAACATCATCAGTGGTCTTGGTGCGGGCAGATCTAACTTCCAATCTTGAAATGGTAAACACTCCAGCCACAACTGAAAGCAACCCAACTTGATCGCGGGCAATAATCTCAACATCAACCACGCCACCACTTGAGGTAAGTTTTAGATTCAAATCTGACTCTAGATTTGCTGGCGGCGTCAATTCCGGTTGCGCCACTGGTTTAGTCCCAGCCATGGCGGAGAGAACTCGACTAACTAAAGATGCGACGAGTCCGGCTTTCCAATCACTCCACGCCGACCGGCCAGTTGCCTCACCGTCGGAAATACTCAGGGCATGAAGCAGTTCGAGGGTATCTGGATTAGCTACCTTCTCGGCGACAAATTGAATTGTTTGAGGATCATCTAGGTCACGTCTGGTTGCAACAGTAGAAAGCAGGAGATGTTCTTTTACAAGTAGCGCCAGAACTTCTGCATCCTCTTTTGAAAAACCAATTCGTATCGCAAGCGGTTCAATTAATTCCGCGCCATATTCCGAGTGATCTAACCCGGCATAACCCTTGCCGATATCGTGAAGTAGCGCCGCAACTAGCAACAAATCTGGTCGCTTTACCGTGCGGGTTAAGGCAGCTGCATGAACCGCAGTTTCAAGCATATGTCGATCAACGGTGTGATGATGCAGAACATTTCGTTGTGGAAGAAATCGAACGTGTCCCCACTCGGCAATCCATTGCTCTATCAAGCCCTCTTGATCCAAGGCTTCAAATACTCGAATCATCTCTTTACCGGCGCCAATTAACGAGACTAAATCCTCGCGAGCCTGGCGCGGCCATGGAGTTGGGAGGTTGGCAAAATTCTCCGCCATCGCGATACAAGCATCAATTGAAAGTGGAACTCCCCGTTGCGCGGCAGCCGCTGCTGCTCGAAGCCCAATCTCTGGATCACTTCCTAAGTCATAACCACTTTCGATAGTGATTTCATTCTTATCCAGCACTAGGCCCTTTGCGATTTTAACTGCACTCTTTCTTTTAAAAAATGATTTGCTGCCTTCATGGTCTAAGCGATGCCAGGTTAAATCCATTACATAATCAACGGTTCGAGCCGCCTTGGCAATATCTAACATGAGCGCGTCAGCATCTGCATATTGCATTATTTCTGCAACTTGATCTTGTTCTGTAAGCATCAGCTGATCACGTGGTTTGCTCAGAATTGAGTGAAGCACATCTCGAACATTTGCCAAAAGCGCTTCTGCAACACCAATCCGATCAAGTGAAATGTTAAGTACTCCGGCGGCATCAATTGCTCGAAGCGCCGTAATATCGCGCAGTCCACCACGTGCCTCTTTTAAATCTGGCTCCAGTAAAAAAGCAAGTTCGCCAGATCGTTCGGCTCGCTCTTTGATTGCCGCTTTAACCTTAGGAAAATTCCTTCGATAATCTTTACGCCAATCTTCATTCGAATCGGTTAAGACCGAATCGAATAGCTCTCGATTTCCAGCAACCAGTCGAAGATCTAACAAGCCCATAGCCACGCGAATATCTTCATTCGCAATTTCACGCGTCTGTGATCTAGTTCGAACTGAATGATCTACTGCTCTCCCGCTTGACCAAAGTGGATAGAGAAAAGTATTTACAAACTCGGTTAATCGCTCAGTCTTCTCTGAGCCAGCATGCAAAATCAAAAGATCTAAGTCAGAGCCTGGAGAAAGTTCGCCTCGGCCATAACCCCCAACAGCGCAAAGTGTGACCGAATTTGCATCAGATAACTTCGCACTTGCCGCGGAAATAAAAGAACCCGAGAGTTCAGTGTCGATCGTTGCCGATCGTTCTCTGCGCTCTCGAGTTCCCATGTCTCCTATATTAACTAGTCATGTAACAACTAGTCCTGTATTAACTAGTCCTGTATTAATTAGATTGCATCAACTCCGCGCTCGCCCGTGCGAACACGAACGATGTTATCTACAGGTGAAGACCAAACTTTTCCATCGCCAATTGCGCCGGTTGAAGCCGCCTTGACTATTACATCAATAACTTTTTCAACTTCTGCAGTGTCGACAAGAACTTCCAGGCGCACCTTTGGCACAAGATCGACGGTGTATTCAGCGCCGCGATAGACCTCTGTGTGTCCACGTTGACGTCCAAAACCACTCGCCTCAGAAACCGTCATTCCAGTGATTCCAAAAGCTTGAAGGGCAGTCTTTACATCATCTAACTTAAATGGCTTGATGATTGCGGTAATTAGTTTCATTTATTTCACCAGTCCTTAGTTAGCTGTCTCGTAAGCGGATTCGCCATGTTGCGAACGATCTAGACCTTCATATTCAGCCTCTTCAGAGATGCGTAGTCCGACGGTCTTATCCATTATCTGCGCCAAGATGTAGGTCGCAATAAATGAGTACGCAACAACGGCTAGTACTGCCACCGCTTGATGTCCCATCAAAGTCCAACCACCCTTGTAGAAGAAACCATTAGCTCCTGCAGAGTTAGTCATCTTGGTTGCAAAGAGACCAATTAGAAGGGCGCCAAGTACGCCGCCAACTAAGTGAACTCCTACAACATCAAGGGCATCATCAAACTTGAACTTATTCTTCAAGCCAACGGCCAAGCAACAGATAATTCCAGCTGCAAAACCGATTGCGATTGATCCCATAGGGCTTACGAAACCGCAAGCAGGAGTAATTGCAACTAGACCTGCTACAGCGCCAGATGCCGCGCCGAGAGTTGTTGCATGGCCATCACGAATCTTTTCAGTTAACAACCAGGCAAGTAGTGCAGCTCCAGTTGCGGTGTTGGTATTAACAAATGCGAAGGCAGAAAGAGTATTTGCACCCAACGCTGATCCGGCGTTAAAGCCAAACCAACCAAACCAGAGAAGACCGGCGCCTAGCAAAACGAAAGGTACGTTGTGTGGACGCATACGTTCTTTTGGCCAGCCCTTGCGCTTTCCAATTACAAGAACAACGGCGAGTGCAGCTGCACCAGCATTGGCATGCACAACGGTTCCACCAGCGAAGTCGAGCGCGCCTAATTTAAATAACCAGCCACTTGGTGAGAAGACCCAGTGAGCAACTGGTGCATAAACCAAGATTAACCAGAGCCCGCTAAATACGGTCCATGCGCCAAACTTAATACGGTCTGCCGTTCCACCAGTTATAAGTGCTGGAGTAATAATCGCAAACATTAATTGAAATGCGCAAAATACCAATGGCGGAATTGTTAGCGTTTCAAATCCAGTTGCTTGTTGCCATATGTGGTTGAGGCCAAATTGGTGAAGATCACCGATCCACTTTCCTTTTCCACTAAATGCCAAGCTATAAACACCAGTAATCCAAAGAACGCTTACAACGCCCATGGTTACATAGTTTTGTGCCAACATGCCCAATACATTCTTTGAGCGAACCATGCCACCGTAGAAGAAGGCAAGACCAGGTGTCATAAGAAGTACGAGCGCTGCGGCAACGATAATCCAAGCGGTATCGCCGGTATTGAAATTCATTTTTGCTCCAAACTTTTCAGCTTTGTTTAGGAGTTACTCGCCATTGAGATGACCGTAGATTGCCCAACCTTGATTACGGGAGGGTGCCTAATTGCGTTTCGTTTGGGTGACAGTTTTCGCCCATTTGTTACAAACCTATTAACAGCGCTGGAAAACAGAGCGCGTTTACGCTTGGAATAACCCCTGTAGGTATGTGGTGGCATCAAAGGCGGCGAAATCCCCCGCCCCCTCCCCGGTTCCGATGAACTTAATGGGAATTTTGGTTTCCCGTTCGATCGCAAGGGCGATGCCGCCCTTTGCCGAGCCATCTAATTTGGTCAAAATTAAACCAGTAACCGAGACGCTCTCTGCGAAAATCTTTGCTTGGTTAATTCCATTCTGCCCAGTTGTGGCATCAACGACTAATAGCACCTCATCAACCGGAGTTAGCTTTTCAATAACTCGGCGAACTTTTCCAAGTTCATCCATTAAATCGGATTTTGTATGCAATCTTCCAGCAGTATCAACTATTAAGTAACTGGCATTACTTTCCTTCGCTGCCGCGGCGCCATTAAAAGCAACTGATGCCGGATCGCCATTTTGTGGCCCAGCTACTACTTCAAGATTTAACCGGGCGCCCCAAGTTTGCAACTGCTCTGTAGCTGCGGCGCGAAAGGTGTCGGCAGCTGCAAGAACAACCTTCGCACCATCGTTATTGAGTAGTGATGCAAGTTTGGCGGTCGATGTTGTTTTACCTGTGCCGTTAACTCCAACCACCATCACGGTTGTTAATCGATCGCTATTTGATGCAAGCTGCCTTGAATTTGTACTTAGCCAGCTAGATAAGGCGCTAGTTAAAGAACTTTCAATATCTTCCCCGCGCTCTTTCTTTGCGAGTTCAATAATCTCACTAACGCCTTTGACTCCCAGATCAGATTCAATGAGTGCTCGCTCAAGTTCTTGCCAATCACTTGCCGATATTTGCGAACCACTCTCGCCCTTAACCTTGGCAATTAATCGGCTAAATAAACCCATTTCTTAAATTAAGAAGCGCTTTCAGATTCGCGAAGACGTTGAGAGATAACTTCAGAAACTCCATCGCCGCGCATGGTGACGCCATAAAGCGCATCGGCGATTTCCATCGTGCGCTTTTGGTGAGTAATAACAATAAGTTGTGACTTCTCGCGAAGTTCTTCAAAGACTCCTAGTAGGCGACCAAGGTTTGTGTCATCCAAAGCTGCTTCAACTTCATCCATTACATAGAACGGACTTGGGCGAGCCTTAAAGATTGCAACTAGAAGTGCGACGGCGACCAATGATCGCTCTCCGCCAGAGAGAAGTGAGAGCCGCTTAACGCGCTTTCCTGGTGGGCGGGCCTCAACATCGACTCCAGCGTTCATCAAATCTTCTGGATTGGTCATAATCAAACGACCATCGCCACCTGGAAATAGTCTGGCAAATATCTTCTCAAATTCACGAGCAGTGTCGTCGTATGCCTCTTTGAAGATCTGCTGCACCTTATCGTCTACTTCTTTAACGATATCTAAGAGATCCTTCTTCGTTTTCTTCAAATCTTCTAATTGTTCGGCTAGATAGCGCAGACGTTCTTCAAGGGATGAATACTCTTCAAGAGCCAACGGATTGATCTTGCCTAGAAGTGCAAGGGAGCGTTCGGCTGAGGCTAATCGCTTCTCTTGTTGATCACGACGATATGGAATTAATTCACCCGGAACAAAGTTTCCTTCTTCATCTTCAACAAAAGTAGGCACATCATTAACCGGGCCATATTCATTGACCAAGGTTGTTACATCAATTCCTAGCTCTTCGACAGCTCGTTGTTCAAGTTGTTCGATCCGCAATCTTTGTTCTGCGCGAGCAATTTCATCGCGATGAACGCTAGAGGTTAGGACTTCTAATTCAGATGTTAGTTCACGGCTGCGTACACGTATGGCTAGGACTTCTGATTCGCGTTCAGAACGTGCAATCTCTAGTCGCTCGCGTTCGGCCGCCGCCTTTGAAATAGATACTTCGATCTGAATTAAAGTCTCATAAGCAGCATCAGCGATTGATTGCGCGGTTAGCGCCGCAACGCCGCGTTGTTCGCGTCTAGTCACGGCCTTGGTGGCAGATTCGCGTTCGTTTGTCGCGGCTTGCTCTAGTGATAGAGCGCGTTGCGCGATGGCTGTTACTCGCTCTTCTAGCGTACGAAGATTTAGGCGGGCTTCTACTTCTGAAGATCTAGAAGCAGAAACTCGAGAACGAAGATCCTCAAGGTGTGTTAAATCAGGTTCTGCCGGTTCTTGATGAGATTCAAATTGCGCGATCGCTGCAGCTAAGTCAGCTTCATCAGATGTGCGTTGGGTATTGGCCTCAACCAAAGAGGCGCTAATGCGTTCTACTTCTGCTTGGGCGCTCTTTACATTCTGCCCAGCCACCGCCATTTGTTCGGCCAGTCCAGACATTCGCGCATCTGACTCATTTAACTTTGAGAGCGCTAGATCATGAATATTTTTACGTGAGCTCAAGGTCTCATTCGCTCTAGCAAGTTCGAACTTCAGAGAATCGCAAGTGGCAATAGCTGCTTGTAATTCATTCTCGGTCTTATCGATCATTGCTGAAATTTCAATCGCCGAATTTGCAGAACTTGAACCACCTCGAACGCGAATTCGGCTTAGTACATCGCCATCACGAGTAATTGCAATTACAGATGGATCTGCATTTAGCGCGCTCTCTGCCTCTTGCAGATTTTCTACTGCTACAAATCCAGATAAGAGCGAGGCGATAGCCTGCGAAACTTCACTTGATGAGACCAGGCTAGCTAGTGAGGTAAAACCACTTGGGATTGATCGAGATGATCCGGTGAAACCAGAATCGCCATCTACAACCAAGAGTTCGGATTGGCCGGCGCCTTCGCGCTTTAACAAAGTCAGCGCAGATACTGCAGAAGAAACATCAGAAACAACTACTGCATCAGAAAGTGGCCCAAGCGCAGCGGCAACTGCAGCTTCCCAACCTTTTGAGACTGAGATTAATGAAGATAGTCGACCACGAGTTCTAGTTGCGGAAGACAGAATAACTCCGGAGCCATCGCGTAAAACCAAACTCTCTTGCAGTGCACGAACTCTCGCTTCAAGTGAGGAACGATCACGGTTGGCCTGTGATTCCTTCTCTTGTAATTGTGTTAATTCTTTTTGGGCAACTTCCAATGAACTCTTGGCGCTTTCGTAATCTTGATCTAACCCTGGTTCACCAGCATCTACCGATGCAATCTGAGTTTCTAGTAATGCAAACTCTTCTTGGAAATTTTGTAATCTGCTTGCCGCTTCATCACGTGATTTGGTGAGACGAGTAATTTCTGCATTTGTTGCATCTATGCGAGAGCGAAGTCCGTTGATGTGTCCCTCTTGACGGGCGGTACCTTCTCGTTGATCTGCGATTGCTCGAAGCGCAGCAGATACTGAATTTTCTTCGGCGACTAACTGCGCCTCTAAATTGTGAAGTTCTTGCGTCAGTGCGGTTAACGCGGTTGTTGCGGTGGCAACGGCACCTTGTTGTTCGCTCTCTTCAAGCCGTAGAACTCTTGCTTCATTATCAAGGGCTTCTGGATCGCGACCACTTGCCCGCGCCTCATCCGCCTCCTCCGATAGGAATCTGGCACGCTCCGAAGATAGATTTTGAATTCCGCGGAATTTTTCGCGTTGAGCGGTAAGTTGATAGAAATTCTCTTGAGCGCGAATCAGCAAAGGATTCTCGGTAGCTGAAATTCGATCGAGTTCTTCTTCGCGAGCTCGCGCGGCATTTAATTCGCTTTCAACGCTATCTTTGCGAGCGCGAAGTGAAGTCTCATCTGCTACTTCGGCATCAACGGTAGAGCGAAGTTGAATTAGATCATCGGCCAAAATGCGAAGTCGGGCATCACGTACATCAGATTGAATAACCGATGCCTTTCGAGCTACTTCTGCTTGCTTGCCAAGCGGCTTTAGTTGCCGACGAAGTTCGACGGTTAAATCTTGGATACGGGCCAGGTTGGTCTGCATCGAATCGAGTTTGCGAAGCGCCTTCTCTTTACGTTTACGGTGCTTTAAAACTCCGGCGGCTTCTTCAATAAAGGCCCGGCGTTCCTCTGGATTTGCCAGCAAGATCGCATCTAGTTGACCCTGACCAACAATCACGTGCATCTCTCGACCAATTCCAGAGTCAGAGAGCAGTTCTTGAATATCTAGGAGTCGAGTCTGTTCACCATTTAATTGGTATTCACTCGCGCCATTTCTAAAAAGGATTCTCGAGATTGTCACTTCGGTGAAATCGATAGGCAAAACGCCTGAGGTGTTATCGATAGTTACAGCGACTTCGGCGCGACCAAGCGGCGCTCGGCCAGAGGTGCCGGCGAAAATTACATCTTCCATCTTTCCGCCACGCAAAGACTTGGCGCCCTGTTCACCCATAACCCAAGAAAGGGCATCAACCACATTTGATTTTCCAGAGCCATTTGGACCAACCACGCAGGTAATACCTGGCTCGAAATTGAGCGTCGTGGCAGAGGCAAAGGATTTAAATCCCTTGAGGGTCATGCTCTTCAAATACACAAGCGCAACCTATCGGAAATTGAGGGGCTACTTTCCGCTCTTACGCGGTGTGGGCTGACATTTTGGGCAAAAATGGGAGGATCGATTGGAAAATGAGATCCGTTTAATGGCGGTGCCACACCTCGGGCAGGGCTCGCCTTCTTGGCCGTAGACCGCCAGCGACCTCTCGAAATACCCGCTCTCGCCATTTACATTTATATATAGATCATCAAATGAGGTGCCGCCCTGACTTATCGCCTCGGTCATGACTTCGCTCGCACATTGAATTAGCTCTTGGATCTTTGCGCTCTTTAATTTTTCTATTCGAGTTTCCGGATGGATCCTTGCCCGCCAAAGAGATTCATCGGCGTAAATATTTCCAACCCCGCTTATTACCTCTTGATCTAACAAGGCCTTCTTCACCTGCGTTTTACGAGCGCTAAAACGATTCACTGCTCTTGTTAAATCAAACTCCTCATCAAATGGATCTAGCGCGATATGAGCTGCTGAGGAGGGCACACCATCGCTAAGAGTTTCTACCGATAACCAACCAAAGGTTCGTTGATCGATAAAACGAAGTTCATTTCGCTTCATCACAAAACGTGCCCGCAGGTGCTTCTCATCGGCAGCTGATTTAGGTTGAATCAAGAATTGCCCACTCATTCCGAGGTGAGCCACAAGTACTTCTGGGCGATTAAAGGTGAGCCAGAGAAATTTGCCTCGGCGATTTACTTCCAGAACCTTGGCACCGCTTAAAGATTCAATGCGAGCTAAGGAATTCTTAGATGTTGCTCGTTCGTGCCTAACCTCGATCTTTTTAAATTTCTCGCCGACTATATTCGCTGCAAGGCCTCGGCGTACTGTCTCAACCTCTGGAAGTTCGGGCATTTAGCGCATCATAAGCAATGCGCGCAACGGCCTGTTCTGCCTCACGCTTGCTCTTGCCATGTCCAGTTTCGAATTTCTCACCTGAGAGCAGCACCTGTGCCATAAAGCTTTTATCGTGATCTGGCCCCGTCTCAGAAACTATATATTCCGGGGAAGAGAGTGCGAGTGATGCTGCTAATTCTTGGAGTGCGGTTTTTGCATCAACGCCAACGCCCATCTCATTTGCATTAGTTATTACTGGTCGAAACCAATTTAAAATAATTTTCGAAGTCTTATCAAAACCTTGATCTAAGTAAATAGCGCCAACTAGGGCCTCAAGCGAATCGGCCAAAATAGAATTCTTATCTCGTCCGCCAGAACTTTCTTCGCCTTTGCCGATCCGCAGATATTCGCCAAGTTTTAAATCACGAGCTATCTGAGCAAGTGCTTTGGTATTTACAACGCCAGATCGAAGTGGTGAAAGTTTGGACTCATCTAAATCCGGAAAGGTTGTATAAAGTTCTTGAGTAACAACTAAGCCAAGGACACTGTCTCCCAAAAATTCCAGGCGTTCATTTGTTGGGATACCACCAAGCTCATAAGCAAAAGAGCGGTGAGTTAAAGCAAGTTCAAGCAAGCCACTTGAAATTTCAATTCCAAGCGATGCGCTTAAGCCTTGGTACAGATCAAACCTCTAGGACTTGGCGGCGGTTATATGTTCCGCAAGTTGGGCATGCTGTGTGTTGCAACTTTGGTTGTTGGCATTGCGCACATGTTGCGATTGCAGCAGGAGTTGTTTTCCATGCGCTACGGCGATGACGTGTACGGGAGCGAGACATTTTTCGCTTTGGTACTGGCATGGTGGCACCCTTTCAAAAACGGTTTAAATCTGACTTCTTTCGCCCGAACTTCGAGCAGGGGGTAAGTATCGCCTATCCCCCAGCAATTTCCAAAATGAGCATCGGCCGTAGCTGGAGCGCCTCTGGGCTACTCAGGTAGGCCCTCTAGTTTTCCCTTTAAATTTTCAAGTCCGGCCCAGCGGATATCGCCTTTTCCATGGTCGTGATCCTCTGGAAGTTCGATCCACTTAACGCCGCAATCCGGGCAGAGCCCTGGGCAATCTGGCGAACACAATGGATTGATCGGAAGGTTCAAAATAATTGCATCGCGAATTGGACCATCCAAATCAATATCATCGCCAATCATTTGGCGAACTTCATCCTCTAAGTCATCTTCCTCTTCTTCGGCAGGCTTGCGCGCCTTATGGTGCTTGGCCTTCTTTCGCGCTTGGCGTAGATCTTCTTGATATTCAAAGAGCTCTTGAAAGCTTTCATCGACCTCGTAGGCAACTGGATCTAGGCAGCGGCCACACTCTCCGGTAGCTAGCGTTCTTACATTTGCACTGGCAAGTACGCCATCTGCCACCGATTCGATCTTTAAATCAATTTCGATTAACTCATCTTTTGCAATTGCCAAGACATCAAAACCCAAAACTTCGTGCTCGGATATATCTAACTCATATTCGCGCATCTCGCCAGGACGCCTTGGAAGATCATGAGTGTTAAATAAAAATGGATTTCTTGGCATTTAAAAGTTATTTCTTGTCAGAAAGTTGCGCAAGTGCAGATTTTGAATCTACGCCAGCCAAGCTATCGCGACCACGAGCAACAACATCCATGGTCTTGGTCAAAATAACTTCTAATGTAGCAAGTCGGGAATCAACGTAAGCATCAATCTCTTCTTGTTGAACTTCAGCTTCATCTTGAACCTCATCCAAAATCTTCTTCGCTTCCTTGCGAGCTGCGGCAACGATCTCGGTCTGCGCAACCATTGAGGCAACTTCAGCTCGAGCATGTTCGATCAATTGATCGGCCTGCACTCTGGCATCTTCTAGAATCTCATCACGTTCGCGAAGAATCTTCTGAGCAAGGTACAAATCTGATGGGAAGGCGTTCTTTGCGCCTTCTAGGATTTCAACTAATTCACCACGGTGCAATACGCAACTGGCAGAAAGTGGAACGCCACGAGCTTCCTCGACCATGGTGATCGCGTTTTGCAAGCGATTAATAACATCCATTTTCTTACCTCCTATTTAGCTTTCAATTATTTCGATTTCAATCGACTCTTGAGTCGATCCAATAAAACCGCCGGAATATAGCTAGAGACATCGCCGCCAAAACTAGCGATCTCCTTTACAAGAGATGATGAGAGAAATGAGTGGGCCGGTGCGGTGGACATGAACAAGGTCTCAACGCCCTGCAATTGGAGATTGATCTGAGACATTTGAAGTTCATAATCAAAATCGGTTACAGCTCGAAGGCCCTTTACGATCATTGGAATCTCATTCTGCTTGCAATAATCCACGAGCAGGCCAGACCATGAATCCACCGTTACATTTGAATATTCTTTGGTGACCTCTTGAATCATCGAGATACGTTCTTCAACAGTAAAGAGGGTCTTCTTAGTTTGATTTACTAGAACCGCGATCACAACTTCATCGAAGATCGATGAGGCTCTTTTGATGATATCTAAATGCCCAAAAGTAATTGGATCAAAGGATCCAGGGCAGACAACGCGTTTCACGGCAAAACGCTAGCAGAATATCCGCCGTAGAAGATACTTCCTTGTCCATATGAGCGGATCTTCTCCTGAATAAATGGGCTAGGCCAGTTAAATGGCTTCATCTTGGTTTCACGCTCGATGGCGACAATCCCATTTCGCTTCAATAAATTATTTTCATAAATATCGGTTAGCAATTTCTCAATAACTAAATTTGCAACTTCATATGGCGGATCCATAAAAATAATGTCGAATGAGATTTGATGAGGCGCCGCCACAAATCGTTCTGCAGTAGTAGAAATTACGGAAAATTTTCCAGCTGGGTTCTTAACTAATTCAAAATTTTGGGTTGCGATTCGAGCCGTTGGTTCGTGATCTTCTACTGAAAATACATTTGCCGCGCCTCTAGATAGCGCTTCCACACCTACTGCTCCGGAACCAGAGTAAAGGTCGAGAAAATTCAATTCATTCATGGAACCAAACTCGGATTCAAGTGAAGAGAAGAGCCCTTCGCGCGCCCGATCTGAAGTTGGCCGAGTTTTTTCGGTAGGAGAAAAGAGCGTTTTCCCTTTTGAAGATCCGGCAATTATTCGCATTAAAAGTTAACCCTTATCCAAGAAATCTGAACTCTCTTCGGCCTTCAATAACGATACTTCATTAGCTAGGTTGGGAAAACTTGCCAGCGTTGGATCCTTGGAAATTAACTTGGTTGCAACGGTTCTAGCGGATTCAATTAACTCTTCATCTCGCAAAACTCGAAGGAGACGTAAGTGCGACTTGGTTCCAGATTGTGCCTTGCCCAAAACATCACCCTCGCGACGTTGATCTAAATCGATCCGCGAAAGTTCAAAGCCATCTAAAGTGCCGGCGACTGCTGTAAGTCTGGCCATCGCTGGCGAATCTTCACTGGCGCCAGAAACTAATAAACAAAGTCCGGGGGCGCTTCCTCGGCCAACCCGTCCACGTAATTGATGGAGTTGTGAGACGCCAAATCGATCAGCATCCATAATCACCATCATTGTTGCATTTGGAACGTCTACGCCAACTTCGATGACGGTTGTAGAGACCAAAACATCTATCTGACCACTTGCAAATGCCGCCATCGTTTCATCTTTAAGTTCGGCGCTTTGGCGACCATGAAGCGGCGCCAATTTCAAACCTTTTAGAGCCCCGGTTGCTAGTTCTGGTGCGAGTTCTTCAACACTTGCCATATCTCCTTCGCCAGCAAATTCCTCGGCCGATATTTCATCGCCCATCAACTTTGCAAAAGCGATCTCTTTCTCGGTGATCTTTACCTTTGTCTCATCTCGCTCGGGTGCCACGATTCGTGGTGCAACGATGTAAGCCTGATGACCCTTCGCAACCTCTTCTCTTACCCGTTCCCAGGCGCGATCTAAATAATGAGGCTTTGCCAATACTGGAATTACGTGAGTTGTGATTGGTGATCTGCCTGAAGGAAGTTGGCGCAGCGTTGAAATATCTAGATCGCCAAAGATGGTCATCGCAACTGTGCGTGGAATAGGAGTTGCGGTCATAACTAATAGGTGTGGCGGCAATTTAGCCTTCATTCGCAAGGCATCACGTTGTTCAACGCCAAATCGATGTTGTTCATCGACAACAACTAAAGCCAGATCCGCGAATTCAACGCCCTCGCTTAGAAGGGCATGCGTTCCTATAACAATTCCAGCTAGGCCGTTAGCAATCTGCCCTAGCGCCTCCTTCTTTGCAGCGGTACTCATGGAGCCAGTAAGAAGGGCTACTTGCGTTCCTTCACCACTTCCTTGCAACGTTCCGGCTAGAGCTAACTCGCCCAACATTTTTGTGATTGTTTTGAAATGTTGCTGCGCTAAAACTTCAGTCGGAGCGAGCAGTGCGGCTTGACCACCAGATTCAATAACCGAAAGCATTGCTCGAAGTGCGATTACCGTCTTGCCGGAACCAACTTCTCCCTGCAGCAAACGGTGCATTGGGTGGGGCTCTTGCATATCCCCTTCAATTTGCGAATTAATTTCGCGCTGACCTTCGGTAAATTTAAATGGCAATTTAGCTTCAAAGTTTGAGACCAGACCATTTGTTGAGATTTTTCGCGGCGTTGCAGCTAAAGCCTTCAATTCGGCTTTACGTTGCGCCAATACCAACTGCAATAAAATTGCTTCATCAAATGTCAACCTGGTTTTCGCAAGTTCTGCAGCTTCTGGTGATTCTGGCTCATGAATATTGAATAGCGCATCCTTCAAATTTGGATAGCCGAATTCGGTTATTACTTCTTCGGGCAAATAATCTGGAATATCATCGAGGCTATCTAAAATTATTGAAATACTGTTTGCGATCTTCCAAGATGGAAGCTTTCCGCCCGCGGGATAGACCGGGAGATATTTTCCGGCGAATTCTCCAACTGCGCTATCGACATCATCGCCATCTGGAATCAATTGATAATCCGGGTGTGAGAGTTGACGCTTATCTTTGAACATCCCGACCTTGCCTGCGAACATTCCCTTTTTTCCGACCTTGAGTTCTTTCTCGCGCCAAATCTGATTAAAAAAGGTAAGTGACATCTTTGCACTGCCATCGGTTACTTCAACTTCTAGAATGGTCCGGCCATTAATTCGCTTTACCGATACCTTTGATATCTCGGCAAGGACGGTTACCTCATCGCCTTCCAACAACTCAGAGATATCCGAGAGTTCACCTCGCGCCACATAACGACGCGGGTAATGCCGGAGTAAATCTTCGACGGTTTTCATTCCAAAGGTCTTATAAAAGGCCTCGGCCGTTCGATCGCCAATAACCGCCTTTAGCGGATCGGTGAGTGTGGCCATGGGGATATCTTCTCGCCAAGGAGGCCCTAAACCGCGGATTAGCCAATCCCCGCGCCTTAACGCTAATCTTGGCCCCTAGTTACAATTCACGAGTTACGAAATACGTATACGAGTTTAATTTCAAGGGAGTCAAAGATGGCCTCTAACTGCGATATCTGCGGAAAAGGACCTAGCTTCGGCAACAAGGTCTCCCACTCAATGCGAAAGACTCGTCGCCGCTGGAATCCAAATATCCAACGCATCCGCACTCTTGTTGGTGGAACACCAAAGCGCCAAAACGTTTGCTCATCTTGTCTAAAGGCTGGAAAAGTAACCCGCTAAATTAAAATTACAAAGACCCGAGGCGCAAAGCTTCGGGTCTTTTTTTATAACTAAAAAGCGGTTGTGTAACCGTTAATGGCAGGTTGTCCCCCAAGGTGAACATAGAGAACTTTGGAACCCTCTTTGAAATAACCCTCTTTAATTAAATCGATCATTGCCGCCATAGATTTACCTTCATAAACCGGATCGGTGATCATTCCCTCAAGACGCCCAACCAACTTGATTGCCGCAATCGTGTGTTCGCTAGCAACGCCATAAATTCCATCGTGCCAGCGATCCAAAAGTACGATCTCATCGTCACGAAGTTCACGCCCTAGTTCGATCAACTTTGCTGTGCGAGTTGCAATGCGCTTGATTTGATCCCAAGTCTTTTCAACTGTAGCTGAAGCGTCGATTCCAATAATGTCTTGAGCACGATTGCTGTGCGCAAGGCCAGCGATCATTCCGCCTTGGGAAGAGCCGGTTACCGAACAAACAATAAAATTATCGAATTTAAAGCCAAGATCCTCCTCTTGATCTTCCAATTCAAAAGCCCAACCGGCAAAACCATGGCCACCTAATTCGTGATCCGAGGCACCGGCTGGAATTGCGTAAGGCTTTCCGCCCCTTGCAATTACATCTGCAATTGCCTCTTCCCATGACTTTCTAAAACCGATATCAAAACCAGCAGGATCTAGGCGAACTTCAGCTCCCATGATTCGGCTAAGTAAAATATTTCCAGTTTTCTCATAATTAACTTCATCCCAATCAACCCAGTGCTCTTGCACGAGTACGCACTTAAGACCTAAGTGGGCTGCAACTGCCGCAACTTGTCTTGTGTGATTTGATTGAACGCCACCGATTGAGACCAAGGTGTCGCAACCTTTGGCAATTGCATCCGCCGCAAGATATTCAAGTTTGCGAGTCTTATTTCCACCATAGGCAAGGCCTGAATTCACATCTTCGCGCTTAGCCCAAATCTCAACTTTGCCGCCAAGATGTTCGGTGAGGCGATCAAGTCGTTGGAGTGGAGATGGACCAAAGGTTAATTTTTCCTTTGGAAAAGATTCAAGTTTAGATCTGGACATCGGGTAATCCTTTCAGGATTTATTAGAAATGGCTATAACCAGCGGCTTTTATATTTGAAAGATTTAATATTTCAACGCCAGTACCGCTAACAACCTTGCCTATGACGATTGCACCACTTGGAACCTTATTTGAAGTCGTGGCAACGAAAGCATGATCCTCGCCGCCATTTAAAATCCACTCCCAAACATCATTGCCAGATTGCTCGGCAAGAAATGAGAGCGTGCCAAACCCAGGCAGAGCCGCAAATAATTCTGGATCAATCTCTATTCTAACTCCCGAGGCCGTAGCAATATGGTCAAGTTCTGAGAGCAAACCATCACTTACATCAGACATGGAGTTAACTAAATATTCAGGCTGAGCAAAGTCTTTGGCCATTGCGTAATTTAGATTCGGCTTTTTATGAGCTTTTATAAATGGGGAGTCGGTAAATCCAGCCTTTAATTCAAATAACCCTGCCGCCGAATTGCCGGTGAGATTGGAAAGGATCACTAAGTCGCCAACCTTTGCGCCCGACCTCGTTATAGGTTTTGTAACCTCGCCAATAGCCGAAATAGAAATAACCAACTGATCAGCTTTGGAGATATCGCCACCAATTACTTGTGCGCCAACTAAATCGGCCTCGCTCTTTATTCCTTGCGCGAGCTCTTTGATTTGTGGAATTGAAAAATCTTTTGTTAGACCAACGCTGACCAGAAGGTATTTTGCCTGCGCCCCCATCGCATAAATGTCAGCGAGATTTGCGGCGGCAATCTTGGCCCCAATTTCATGCAGGGAGGACCATCTGCGATCGAAGTGCACACCTTCAACTGCCATATCTGCGGCGGCAACAATGTTTGGCGAGCTGCTTTGAAAAACTGCCGCATCATCGCCAATCGTAACTATGAGTTGTGGGTTGGGCTTGGCAAAGATCTGCGCGAGTGCACTTATTAACTCGCCCTCACTTGCCATGTCCACCCGCGCCTTCCTATTCAATGTCTTGCTCAAATTCCTGCTCAAATTCCTGCTCAAATTCCTGCTCAAATTCCTGACGAAAACTAGTTCCAAACCTAACTCTAGACGCGGTAACCTTAACTCCTGCAATCACAGTGCCGTGGATTGAAGAATTAAAGGTAGCTTTAACTCAGAATTAAGGGAGAAATCCAAATGTCAGTACAGGTATACATCCTCATTCAAACTGAAGTTGGCAAGGCATCAAGTGTTGCTAAGACTGTTGGCGCAATCCCTGGCGTGACCCTCGCTGAAGGCGTAACCGGTCCTTACGATGTAATCATGCGCGCTGAATCTCCAAGTATGGAAGAACTCGGCCGCGCTGTTCTATCCAAGGTGCAGAGCGTTCCAGGAATTACCCGCACACTTACTTGCCCTGTAACTTCTTACTAGTTTTTTTAGTATTTTTAAAAACTTAGCGAGTTACATCTAGCGGACGAGTGATCGCCGCTTCAATAAGCTTAGTTATTAATTCCGTATAACCAATTCCGCCGGCTTGCCACAACTTTGGAAATACTGAAGTTGCGGTAAAGCCCGGCATGGTATTAATTTCATTAATAATTATTTCACTTCCAGTATAAAAGAAATCAACTCGAGCCAATCCCTCACAACAAAGCGCGTTAAAGGCTGTTGTTGCGGCATCTTGAATAGCTTCGGTTACGCCAAATGGCAATTTAACCGGTGTAATTAACTCTGTTGAGTCATCTAAATATTTAGCTTCAAAATCATAGAACTCATGGTTGCCCAGAATCTTAATTTCGCCAAGCGGTGAGGCTAAGGCAACGCCATTGACTTGAATGACTGCACATTCGATCTCGCGCCCGACAATTGCGCTTTCGATCATAACTTTTGTGTCATATTCAAATGCGAAGTTGATTGCCTTCTTTAACTCATCAGCCTTTTTAACCTTGCTTGTGCCACGTGAAGATCCAGAACGAGCCGGTTTAACAAATAGCGGATTGCCGTATTTTGTCGCATCGGCCAAGATGCGAAGTTCATCAATTAACCAATCACTCTGTTGAATCACCATTCCGGGAGCCACAGATAATCCGTGTGCCTCAAAGATTGGCTTGGCAAAAGATTTATCCATGCCGGTTGCCGAAGCTAGTACGCCCGACCCAACATATTTAATGCCCGCCATCTCGCATTGACCTTGAAAGGTGCCATCCTCGCCGTAAGGTCCATGTAGAACTGGAAAGAGTAGGTCAACATCTAATTGATCGATCGTGGTCTGCGGCAAATCTTCAGAGATGGTTGGCAGGTTCTTGCCATCAATAGTTAATTTGTAATCCTCTGGTGGCAAGACCCACTTGCCGGCTTTGGTAATTCCAATTAAAACTGGCTCGTAGATATCGCGATCTATCGCAGAGAGAACACCATTTGCTGAAATACAAGAGATTTCATGCTCACTAGATTTTCCGCCAGCAACAATTCCAACTTTAAGTTTTGCCACGATTAAATCTCAGCTCGCATAGATACCGTCATAATCCGGGTCATTGCATCAACTGGAGTAATTCGATCTTGTACAACGTCGGCAACTACTTCAATGATCGGTACTTCTACCCCAACTCGGTGTGCCAACTCTTGAATCGCGGCAGCTGAGGCAACACCCTCAACGGTCTTTGAAACTTGGGCCCGCGCGGTTGCCATATTTCCACTGCGTCCAAGGGCTTCACCGAAAGTTCTATTTCTAGAAAGGCCCGACCCGCACGAGGCAACTAAATCGCCCATACCTGCGAGGCCTAAGAAGGTGAGTGGATCTGCGCCATAACCATTTCCAAATCTTGCTACTTCTGAAAGTCCGCGAGTGATAATCATTGCCTGGGTATTTTCGCCAAGGTCAAGGCCAATCGCCATACCAACGGCAAGTGCGATTACCGATTTAGCAGCGCCGGCTAATTCACAACCAACTAAATCTTGTGATGGGTAAACGCGGAAATAAGGTGTTGTGAAAATATCGATCATTAACTTTGATACCAGGGCGTTTGAAGATGCGGCCACCGCGCCAGATGGTTGACGAAGAGACATCTCCCCCGCCAAGTTCGGGCCGGTTATCAAACCAAGTTGCTCGGGTGAAGTTCCTAGAATCTCGGTTACGACTTCAGTCATGCGCATCTGACTATGGGCTTCGATGCCCTTAAGCGTTGAAATTATCGGCAAGTGCTTTGGGAAATTATCCTTCCAAAGCTCTAAGTTTTCGCGAAGTGATTGCGCGGGGATTGCTAAAACGATCGCCGATCCGAAATCAAAGGCCTCTTGTATATTCGTTGTTGCAAGTAAATTATCTGGAAGTTTCACACCAGGCAAGAATTTATTATTAGTGTGAGTTGAATTTATCTCGGAAACTACATCGCTATTGCGACCCCAAATCAAAACCTCTTGGCCAGCATCGCATAGCACTTGCCCAAGGGTGCTACCCCAAGCGCCAGCGCCAAGTACTGCGATCTTCGCCATCTACTACTTCCCTACTTCTCGAACTTCTTCTTATTTTGCGCCTTCAAATAATTACCAGTTCTAGGCAGCTCTGATTTATGAGGATCAAAGATCTGCGCCGGAGCCGATTCTCCCCTAATTTCCTCTAGGAGTTTAGTTATTGCAGCCATTATCGCTGCCGTTGCCTCGACTAGCGCCCTTGGATCATCTGACTTACCCGCCCATTTTGAGAGATCGACCGGTTTTCCAGCCCAGATTGAAATCTTCGTCCGGCGCCAGAAGACAATCTTCTTGCTATAGCGCGGCATTAAATTTTGATCGCCCCACTGCGCAAAAGGGATTACCGGTGCGCCACTAATTAGCGCCAATCTTGCAATTCCAGTCTTGGCAACCATCGGCCATAAATTTTCATCGCGCGTTAGCGTTCCTTCTGGGTATACCCCAAGACAGTGACCTAACTCCAAGATCTTAAGCGCCTGATCAATCGCATGTGAGGCCTTATCACTCTCGCGAGCCACCGGGACCTGTCCTGCGTTGTAAACGATTCGGCCGATTACCGGAACTTTAAATACCGATTCCTTACCCAAGTATCTTGGCGCCCGGCCATTTTCATAAAGATACTGGGCCCACAAAAGCACATCGATATAACTCATGTGATTACAAGCAACAATTACTGGGCCGGATTTAGGCAGATTTTCCATACCGCGCCAGTCACGTTTAGTTAGCGCCTTCAAAATTGGGATGACAATCGCTGAACAAATTCTAAATGTTCGATTTGTACCGAGTGGCTTTCCCGATGGCGCAGTGAAAGTTCGATTTAACTCGCGCATGAACCTATCTTAATAATGAAACCTCAAATAAAAAAGCGGGGCCCATGGTGGCCCCCGCTAAATTATTATTAATTACTTGCGCTTCTTTGCAACTTTCTTTGCAACTTTCTTTGCAGCCTTCTTAGGTGCTGACTTCTTAGCGGCCTTCTTTGGAGCAGCCTTAGCAGCCTTAACTGGTGCAGCCTTTACAGGTGGCTTTGGAGCAGCATCAAGCTTGCGTGCGCCTGAGATAACTTCCTTAAGTGACTTTGCAGGAAGGAAACGAACCTTCTTGCTTGCCTTGATTTGAATGGTTTCGCCAGTGAATGGGTTGCGACCCTTACGAGCTGGGCGATCAACCTTCTTGAACTTACCGAAATCATTGATCATTACATCTTCGCCCTTTGAGATGGTGCGAATGATTGTGTCGAAAACGATATCTACAGAGCGAGCTGCTTCCTTCTTGTTGTTATCGAAGTGTGGCGCAAGCGCTGCGATGAACTGGGCCTTGTTCATTAATTCCCCTTATTTACGCGTAAATGTTAAACGTTCGTTTAACGTGAATCGAAATCTACGCGCGCAAAAGAGGTTAAACCCGCATTTTTTAGGGTGTGTCGCAATTTATGATTTTTATAAATTAATAAAAGTTGCACTTTTTATGCGTAAAAAACTCTAAATAATTACTTTAGAGTTCACTTTGATTGAATTTCACAAAGTGAAATTAAGAGAGCGCCGGAATGGTTTTAGGCTTAAAAGCAGCTCTTTTCGCCTCAAATGCTGAGACTTCATCGATCTTTTTCATTGTTAGACCAATATCATCAAGCCCTTCCATCAAACGCCAGCGGGTGTAATCATCAATCTCAAAGTAGATGGATTTGCCGGAGTAAGAAACCGTTTTGCTCTCTAGATCAACAGTGAGTTCTGTCTTTGGATCGCTCTCAATTGCGCTCCAGATCGCTTCGACTTCTCCTTGTGGCAATACAACTGTTAGGAGTCCAGCCTTCTGGGAATTTCCGCGGAAGATATCGGCAAAACGGCTTGAGATAACAACCTTAAATCCATAGTTTTGCAGCGCCCAGACGGCATGCTCTCTTGAAGAGCCGGTTCCAAAATCAACGCCCGCTACCAAGATCGTCGCTCCGCTAAATTCTGGTTTATTTAAAACAAATTCTGGATCGTTTCGCCAAGCGCCAAAGAGGCCATCTTCAAATCCGCTCTTGGTAACGCGCTTTAAATAGACGGCTGGAATGATTTGATCGGTATCAACATTTGAACGGCGAAGCGGAAGCACGCTTCCGGTATGTGAAATATATTTATCCATTTTTTTTCTCTCTTCTCTTAATCTCTCTTAAAGATCCGCCGGTGATGACAAGGTGCCCCGAATTGCAGTAGCTGCTGCTACCAGTGGGCTTACTAAGTGGGTACGACCACCCTTGCCCTGACGACCTTCGAAGTTACGGTTAGATGTTGAAGCGGCTCGTTCGCCAACAGTGAGTTGATCAGGATTCATGCCAAGGCACATTGAGCAACCGGCAGTACGCCATTCCGCACCAAAATCAATAAATACTTTATCTAGGCCCTCTGCTTCTGCCTGCAAGCGAACTCTTGCTGATCCTGGAACAACTAACATGCGAACTTTTTCATTCTTCTTCTTGCCCTTAATGACATCTGCCGCTGCGCGAAGATCCTCAATGCGACCATTGGTGCATGAGCCGAGAAAGATCGTATCTACGGTGATTTCTTTTAGCGGCGTACCAGCTGTTAGACCCATATAAGTCAGCGCTCTTTCCGCTGCGCCACGTTCTTCAACGTCGGCGATATCTGCCGGGTTTGGCACCTTTGCATTTAGAGGTAGTCCTTGGCCAGGATTGGTGCCCCAAGTTACAAATGGCTCTAATTCATCGGCGTTAATCGTGATCTCTTTATCGAACTTTGCATCCGCATCGCTCTTGAGCGTCTTCCAGTATGCAATAGCTGCTTCCCAATCCGCCCCCTTAGGCGCATGAGGCTTCTCCTTTAAATATTCAAAGGTAACTTCATCAGGTGCGATCAATCCGGCGCGGGCCCCGGCTTCAATCGACATGTTGCAAACGGTCATGCGTGATTCCATCGAAAGTGCTTGAATCGCAGAGCCGCGATATTCAAGGACATAGCCTTGACCGCCACCGGTTCCAATTTTTGCAATGATCGCCAAGATAATATCTTTTGAAGTAACGCCAGGCTTTAACTTTCCTTCAACGTTGATCGCCATTGTCTTTGGGCGAACCAATGGAAGCGTCTGTGTCGCTAGAACGTGTTCAACTTCAGATGTGCCGATACCAAAGGCAAGTGCGCCAAATGCGCCATGCGTTGAGGTGTGTGAATCACCGCAGACGATGGTCATTCCTGGTTGGGTAATTCCAAGTTGTGGTCCTACTACATGGACGATTCCTTGATCGATATCGCCAAGTGAGTGAATGCGAACACCAAACTCAGCAGCATTCTTGCGAAGCGTATCGACCTGCAATTTAGAAACTGGATCGGCGATTGGTTTATCAATATTTAGCGTTGGCACATTGTGATCTTCGGTAGCGATAGTTAAATCGGGACGACGCACCTTGCGATTAGCCAGACGCAAGCCATCAAAAGCTTGTGGGCTAGTAACTTCGTGAATCAGGTGTAGATCGATGTAGAGCAGATCTGGTTCGCCGGGATTGCTTGAAACAATATGATCGGCCCAAATCTTCTGCGCTAACGTGTTTCCCATTTAACCTCTCCAAAGAGCTAAACTTGCATTTCACTATATGAGATGCGAGTATTACATCGTGGACAATAAGAATAGCGGAGTTGGCGTTTTAGACAAAGCCGTAGCAATCCTGGCCTGCTTAGAAGCCGGCCCGCATTCACTTTCTGATTTAGTTGCTGCGACTGGAATTGCTAGACCAACTGCCCATCGATTAGCCGTGGCCTTAGAACACCACCGCTTAGTCTCACGCGATTATTCTGGGCGCTTTGTTCTCGGCAACCGCTCCTCTGAATTAGCCCAAGCAGCTGGTGAAGATCGATTACTTGCAGTTGCAAGTTCGGCCCTTACCGCACTTCGAGATGCAACAAGTGAGAGCGCGCAGCTTTATCGCAGACTTGGCGATCAAAGAATCTGTGTTGCAACCGAGGAGCGCTTATCTGGACTACGCGATTCTGTTCCGATCGGTACCGTCTTAACCATGCAGGCTGGTTCGGCGGCGCAAGTTTTACTTGCGTGGGAGGAGCCAGAGAAATTACGACGCGGCTTGGTAAATGCAAAGTTTACTGCCGCCTCCCTTTCTGCAGTACGTCGTCGTGGTTGGGCGCAATCAGTTGGCGAACGTGAAGCCGGCGTCGCCTCGGTTTCAGCACCTGTGCGCGGGCCAAATAATAAAGTTATCGCAGCAGTAAGTATTTCTGGTCCAGTTGAAAGACTAGGCCGCCAACCTGGTCGTCTTCATGCTGCGGCAGTGATGGCTACCGCGGCACGCTTGACTGAGTATGTCTCTAAAAAATAGGCTCTGACAAGTAGGCAATAAGAATTCAATAAGAATTAAGGTATGAAAATGAAGCACAAATCTATTTATGTGGGGCTAATTAGCGCGCTACTTATAACAAATTCCATCCCAGTAAATGCCATGTCTATGGGAGCTATTGGCCTACCTAATCCAAAGTTAACTCCCGGTGCAATCGATCCTCGAGTGACACAATCAAATATTTCTTCAACCATCTGTGTAATTGGATATACCAAGACGGTTCGCCCGCCAGTTAGTTACACAAATGGCCTCAAGTATCGCCAGCTACATAGTGGCTACAACGTTCAGGGCGATTTAAATATGCGCGATTACGAAGAGGATCATTTAATTCCACTTGAAGTTGGTGGCAATCCAAGTAGCGAGAAGAATCTCTTTCCACAATATTATGCAGCTACCTTTGGCGCGCGAGTTAAAGATCAATTAGAAAATAAGATTCACTTGCTAGTTTGTTCTGGACGGATCTCATTGAAAGAAGGCCAGAGCGCTTTTACGCCCGACTGGAGCATTGGTTATAAAAAATATATGAAGTACTGATTCCTAGGTTTTGTTGGTAGCCCCGACGGGATTCGAACCCGCGTAGCTGGCTTGAGAAGCCAGAGTCCTAGGCCACTAGACGACGGGGCCAAGATTTTCGTGCGTATTAAGTTTTTCTAGCTGGGGTACCAGGACTCGAACCTAGACAAGCTGAACCAGAATCAGCTGGGCTGCCAATTACCCCATACCCCACCAACTTCATTTACCAGCCCACTTTGAGCCATTAAAGAAATTAGTTGGCTAAGGATACCTGACGGCGCCTGGCTAATTTATCGCAGCCGCTATGCGGGCAAGGGCTCGATCGCGACCAAGTAATTCCATAGATTCAAAGAGCGGCGGAGAAATATGACTTCCAGTGATGGCCACACGGACCGCACCGAATGCGATTCGAGGCTTAAGGGCCATCTCCTCTATTAAGGCGGCGCGAAGGATTTCTTCAATTGAAGAATGACTCCAATCAGAGAGCCCCTGCAGAACTTCACTTGCTTTAGCTAGAACTGCCTGCGATTGCGCATCAGCAATCTTTGGCAGCTCCTCACTATCAATTACGAAGTTCTTGGCAAATAGGAATTTGAGCATCGGCGTAACCTCGGCCAAGGTCGCAATTCGCTCTTGAATAATTGGAAGCGCGGTCTTTACGATTGTCAGCTCTTCTGGAGTTCCAGAAATTACGCCATCTTTAATTAAGAATGGCACGCTACGGCTTAGCAAATCATCAATAGTTAGCAATCGAATCTTGTCGCCGTTTATGGCTTCCAACTTCTTCATATCGAATCTAGCTGGACTTGAGTGAACTCGTTCTACTGTGAATAGCTCGGTTAGCTCTTGCATCGTTACGTTCTCACGATCTTCACCAGGTGACCAACCTAGAAGTGCTAAGTAATTGCAGATCGCCTCTGGTAAGAATCCGCGATCGCGATACCAGGCGATTGAAACTTCACCATTTCGCTTTGAAAGTTTGGCATTATCTTGACCCATTACAAATGGCAGATGCGCAAAAGTTGGATAATCAGATGGCGCAACGCCCATCGCTTGGTAGACCCGAATCTGTCTTGGGGTTGAGGAGAGCAAATCTTCACCTCTAAGTACATGGGTTACCTTCATCATCACATCATCGACTGCGACGGCCAAGGTGTAGAGCGGTGAACCATCACCGCGAACTAGTACAAAATCCGGCACGAAGTTGTGATCGAAGGTAACTTCTCCGCGAATAGAATCGGTGAAAGTTGTTGAGCCATCCGGCATGCGCATCCGCAATACTGGCTTGCGACCTTCCGACTTGTAACGAGCTAAATCTGATTCCGAGATGGTGCGGCACTTTCCATCATAACCCGGTGCAACATTTGCCTTCTTCTGCTCTTCGCGCCTTGCTTCGAGTTCCTCACTTGAGCAATAGCAGTGATAAGCATCGCCATTTGCTAGAAACTTTCCGGCCCACTCGGCATAAATATCTAATCGCTGGCTTTGCAGGTAAGGACCGTAAGGACCACCAACTTCTGGGCCCTCATCCCAAGAAAGTCCCAGCCACTTTAAAGTATCGATTGCGGCCTGGATATATTCATCCGTTACTCGTTCGCGATCGGTATCTTCAATTCTAAAAATAAATTGGCCACCAGTATGACGGGCGTAAGCCCAATCAAAGAGCGCAGTACGAATATTTCCTACATGCAGATCGCCGGTAGGCGATGGTGCAAACCGGACTCGAACTGGTTTATCAGAGGTATTAGTTGCCACGAGGCGATACCTTATTAGAGAGCGTGCCCAAACCTTCAATCGAGATGCTTACTTCACTTCCCTCTTTCATTGGACCAATGCCGGCAGGCGTGCCAGTCAGAATTACATCTCCAGGCAAGAGTGTCATAGCCGAGGTAACAAACTCCACAATCTCTGGAATCTTAAAGATCATCGACGAGAGCGGCTCGGATTGCTTTAACTCCCCATCTAAAATCGTGGTGATCTTTTGATCCTTAGCTTCAAATTCGGTTTCGATCCAAGGTCCGAGCGGGCAGAAAGTATCAAAGCCTTTAGCTCTAGCCCATTGGCCATCGCTCTTTTGAATATTCCGGGCAGTCACATCGTTAGCAATCGTGTAACCATAAATTACATCTTTATAATTTTGCGACGAAATATCTTTACAGATTCGACCAATAACGATGGCGAGTTCGCCCTCAAAATCAACGCGATCGGTAATTCGTGGCCATTTGATAATGTCATTTGGCCCAATGACTGAAGTATTTGGCTTAATAAAAATTACTGGCTCTTTTGGTACTTCGCTATCCATCTCTTTTGCATGATCAGCATAATTCTTACCAACGCAGACAACCTTACTGCGCGGAATAGTCGGGGCCAGCAATCGAACATCAGCCAAAGCAACCTTTGAAGAAGTCGGGACTATGCCGCTATAGATGGGATCGCCACGTAGAACCAGAATCTGATCTTCATCATTTAAAACACCAAATAGTGGATCGCTGCCTAATCCGGCGCTATCGGCAGGCGTAAATCGGACAATGCGCATAACCCAACTCTACCTGTAGCGTGTGAGTTAAAGCGAAATAAGTTGGTCACCGGCATCAACAAAGAAGATTTGCGCTGTTGGGTCTTCGCTCTTGATGATCGATACAGAATTTTCGGTTGGCAAAAGTCCACAAACCACAACTGCTTCAATGCCCCTAATTGAACTCGCCTTTGCAACAGTCAATACCGCCAAAAGTGCATCAACTTCAAAGCTGCCACTAGCTACCGCAATCGCAACATATGTTCTGCCGGTGTTATCACGTAGCGCCGCCGCCGATTCGCTACTGCTGCGAGCCATCGTCGATTTAGCTAGCGTTAGCAACTTTAAATCTTCTGGATTATTGCTCACGCACTAACTCCTGCTCATCAATAATTTTCTCAGCCAAGACAGTTGCAATCCGATGGCGCCGGCCAACTGGACGTTCGGCCGTTAGTTTCACACCAGCGATCGAGATAGTGCTTCCGGGAATCGGTACCCGACCTAATACCTTGGCAATCAAACCGCCAACGCTATCGACATCTTCACGATCGCCCTCGGCGAGCTCTACATTAAATGCGGTGGCGAAATCTTCCACGTTTAATCGAGCCGAGACCCTCGCCCGGGAATCTGAAAGCCATTCAACATCTTCTTCGTTTTCATCGTATTCATCGGCGATTTCTCCGACAATCTCCTCCAAAATATCTTCAATAGTAATTAGTCCTGCCGTGCCGCCATACTCATCCACAACGATCGCCATATGGATCTGATCGCGTTGCATTTCTTTTAGTAAGTCGATTGCGGTCTTATTTTCTGGGACAAAACTCGCTTTGCGAATATGTTGTTCAACCTTCTCGGTCTGCTCAGATTCGTGGCGCTCGTGGACTCTTCTTGCCAAGTCTTTTACATAGGCGATTCCGATTACATTATCTAAATTCTCGGTGATGACTGGAATTCTTGTAAAGCCAGAGCGAAGGGCGAGTGAAAGTCCTTGGCGAAGGGTCTTACTTCCCTCAATCCACACCATATCGGTGCGCGGAACCATAAGTTCTCGCACCAAGGTGTCGCCTAGATCAAAGACTGATTGAATCATCTCGCGTTCGGAATTCTCAACTAGTCCTTGCTTTGTTGCAGCGTCAACCGCATCACGCAATTCCGCCTCGTTTGCGAATTGATTTCGCACTAGGGCGCCAGTGATCGAACGTACTAACTTGCTTAGATTCACTTCTTAGATTTCCATTCCGCAAGGGTTTCATCTTGCAGGTGAAACATCGCCTTCTCTTCTTCTGGTTCGGCATGATCAAACCCAAGTAGGTGAAGGACTCCGTGAATTGTCAGCAACGCAATCTCATCCTCGACCGAATGCTTGACTGCTTGCTTTGCCGCAAATGCTGGGCAGAGAACGATATCTCCGATAATTCCAGGACCTTTACTAGCCGAGAACGGTTTCATTTCATCCATTGGGAAGGAGAGAACATCGGTTGGACCAGGAAGATCCATCCATTGAATATGGAGTTGTTCAATCTCATCCTCATTAACCAAGGTAATGCTTAGATCAGAATCTGGATGGATTCCCATTTTATATAGCGCAAACTTGGCAGCTGAAACAATTTCATCTTCATTACATTTCGCTGAAGAGTTATTTGCGATTTCTATCCCCATAGGAGTTAGCGATCACCGCTTCCAGAGCGAATGGATCTTGGACCAGAACTCTTTCCCTCTTCAAATTTTCCATAGGCGGTCACGATCTCACCAACGAGACGATTTCTAACGACATCTTCGGCAAGGAGATTAACAAAGGCGATATCAGGAACATCTCCCAAGATTTCACTTACGACTTTTAGGCCAGATTGCGCGCCATGTGGCAGATCCACCTGCGTGGTATCCCCCGTGATAACCATCTTGGAACCAAATCCCAATCGGGTCAAAAACATCTTCATCTGTTCGGCTGAAGTATTTTGCGCCTCATCTAAAATAATAAAGGCATCATTTAAAGTACGTCCGCGCATATATGCCAGTGGTGCAATTTCAATAATGCCAGATGTCATAAGGCGTGGAATTGAATCTTGATCGATCATGTCATGTAAGGCATCAAATAACGGACGCAGGTATGGATCAATCTTCTCCTGCAGCGTTCCGGGTAGGAATCCAAGGCGTTCGCCGGCTTCAACTGCGGGACGCGTCAAGATTATTCGATTAACCGTCTTGGCCTGCAAAGCCTGAATTGCTTTTGCCATTGCTAAATAAGTCTTACCGGTTCCGGCTGGGCCAATCCCAAAAGTAATTGTATTTTCATCGATCGCCGAGACATAGCGCATCTGATTTGCCGTCTTTGGTCGAATAGATTTACCACGGTTACTTAAGATATTTAATGAAAGTACCTCAGCTGGGTGATCTGCTGGCTCGTGATTTAACATCGCAACTGCGCGAAGCACAACATCATCAGAGAGGTTCTGTCCCGCACGAAGTAGTACTAATAACTCTTTCACTAATCCTTCAAAGCGCGAGACTTCAAGAGAATCACCGGTTGCAAAGATTTCATTGCCACGTACGGTGATAAAGATATTTGGAAAGGCGCCTTCAAGAATTCGCAGGTGGGCATCATTTGCTCCAACCAAAGCAACCATCGGTATCGCTACCGGGACAGTAATTAACGCGGGCTCCATTGGCTCAAATCCTACTTTCAACCTGAAGTGCAAGCGAATCCAAAACTACCAACGTCCAATCAGTGCTGAGATGGCAGCCAATGCTGCGCTTGCCGCATGAGCGCTGCGATAGACCGGTCTGCCCAATTTGACCACATGCCCTCCGGCGACTTTGAGATCGGAAAGTTCCTGATCGGTTATGCCACCTTCGGGACCAATCACGATAAGTATCTCGCTTACATCCTCTAGCTTTACTGAATCGAAAATATTTTTAAATACAGTTGATAATTTCGCATCGGCACTCTCATGCATCACGAAAATAATTTGCTCTTTTTTATTTTCTGGTAAATCTTTAATAAAATTATTTAGATTAATTGGTTCGCTGATTTTGGGTATGAAATATCTGCGAGATTGTTTTGCTGCAGCAAAAGCTGCAACCTCCCACTTTGATTTGGTATCGCTCTGAGATTTTGCGATCCCTCTAGCTGAATTCCAAGGCAAGATCTCATATACCCCTGACTCGACTAATAACTCAACCATCTCGCGCCAGCGATCAGATTTTGGAATAGCTTGAACCACTTTTAACTTAGGTTTATTTACTTCTTCCTCGCCGCTTTCTAAAACTCCTGCTAAGAAATCTCGCTTGGTTGTGGAGTTGATGCGACAGTGTGCCCATTTTCCATTTCCGTCAGAGAGCGTTATCTCATCCCCCACGCCAAGTCGCAGCACTTTAAGCGCATGATTGGCCTCATCACCACTAACGGTAATTAGATCGGCTTCTGGAAGGGAATCTATAAAAAATAGGGTGCGCACTTAGCGACCAAAGGCATCTCGGACGCGACCAAATAATCCACCTTGATGAGCGCCATCGCGCTTATGGATCACAACTTGTTCGCCGCTTTCACCACGGGCTTTTGCCAATGCCTTAAGAAGTTCTTCCTGCTCCTTGTTTAACTTCGAAGGAGTGCTAACTTCGACATGCACTATCAAATCGCCACGGCCATGGCCGCGAAGTTTGGTGACACCAAGCTCCTTGAGTACAACGCTTTGGCCACTCGCCAAACCAGGTTTGATCACGACTTCTTGTGGTCCATCAAGTGTTTCAATCTTAACTTTGGTGCCTAGAGCTGCGGCAGTCATTGGAATTGCAATTGAAATATGAAGATCATTCCCATCGCGAATTAAGAATTCGTGTGGGGTTTCAATAATTTCAACGTATAAATCTCCTGCAGATCCCCCACCTGGTCCAACTTCCCCAGCGCCTGACATCTGAATTCGATTACCGGTTTCCACTCCTGCCGGAATCTTTACCGGAATTGTTTTGCGAGAACGAACTCGGCCATCGCCAGCGCACTCAACACATGGATCACTTATTACCGAACCATAACCCTGGCAGTTATTACATGGCCGACTCGTCATAACTTGTCCGATAATTGAACGAGTTACTTGTTGAACCTCACCGCGTCCTTTGCAAATTTCACATACCTTTGGCTTTCCGCCGCCTTGGCTCCCAGAGCCAGTGCACTTATTGCAAACAACGGCGGTCTCAACACTTAACTCACGGTCACAACCAAAACAAGCTTCCGCCAAAGTTAATTCAACTCTAATTAGCGCATCTTGACCGGCACGCATTCTTGGACGTGGTCCGCGGTTGCTACCACCACCGCCAAAGAAAGCATCCATGATGTCGCCGAATCCAAAGTTTGCGCCGCCACCAAATTGTGAAAATGGATCGCCGCCCAAGTCATAACGCTGACGCTTATCCGGATCGCTTAAAATTTCATAAGCAGTCGTGATTTCCTTAAATTTTTCAGATGCTTGCGGATCGGGATTAATATCTGGATGAAATTCCCGAGCCAATTTTCGATATACCTTTTTAATGTCATCGAAGGAGGCGTCTCGATCTACGCCAAGGGTTTGATAGTAATCAGACATCAATTACCTTCATCTATAAATCGACCGATATATCTTGCTACAGCATTTACCGCAGACATCGAACCGGCGTAATCCATCCGAGTCGGTCCAAGAATTCCAACTGCGCCATGCCCAACTGCAGTTGAGTTGTAACCCATACTGACCAAGCTAGTCTTCTTCAGCCCAGCTTCTGGTTGTTCTTCACCAATCTTTACATTTATCTCCCCACCAACATCAGAGAGCAATCGAAGAAGAACAACTTGTTCCTCAAGTGCCTCCAGAATTGGATGGAGTTCGTTTGCCGTTTCGTGGCGCGAACGTGCCAAATTAGAAGTTCCGGCAAGTACTACCCGATCACTTGTTGGGTATTGAATCACCGCAACTTGCTTTGTAATTTGTGAGAGTAATTTAACGGTGCGAGATAGGAGATCATCTAGATCGTGTGACTCCGATAAGAAAGATTCAATGGCTCGACGTTCTGGAGTGGAGAGTGGTTTAACTTGTGTTAATTTATCTACGAACATTCGGTAGCCACTATTGGTCGGGATTCGACCAGCGCTGGTGTGCGGCTGTGCGATTAATCCAGCATCTTCTAAAACCGCCATATCGTTGCGAATTGTGGCGGGCGAAACGCCAAGGCCATGTCGTTCAGCGATTACCTTTGAACCTACCGGCTCCTCGGTTGCAACATATTCCTCGACGATTGCGCGGAGTATTTCTAATTGACGTTCGTGCATATTTAGCGAATTAACCTATGACTAATACGGCGGATAACAAGATCAAAAGAACTATTGCAGGATATGCGGTCTTCATTTTATTGGCACGAGAATGTGCGTAGACCGCACCGCCCATCGTGCACCAGCCACCAAGAATTGCTAACCAGCCAATTAAGGAATCGGGATAGCGAAGGGCGTAAATCATTCCGATTGCAAAGATCGCCTCTAGAACTCCAACGAGCCTGGCAAAGTTATCGCCAACTCCAACATCGCGAGTTCCTTCAAGCCCCTTTGGGTTGCCGCTTAATTTAAAGAGGCCAGAGACCAGAAAAATCACAGCCAAAAGGCCGAGCAGAATGTTGTGGGTTAAATGCATGGCCAAAGATTACTAGACAATGATTTCTTGCACGATTCGATCTGCAATTAGCCGCCCGCTGAGCGTTAGCCCCAGCCGACCAGACTCCCAAAGTGTCGAATCCAAATGGCCCGAGGCTAAGTACTCTTCTAGAACTGGATATCTGGAATTATCAATTGACTCTTTAGGTATTCCAAGTGGCATTCGAATTGCAAGAAGTATCCGCTCTGATTCCTTTTGCGACTCGGTTAACGTTTCGCTCTCTTGAACCGGAGTTGTTCCAGATTCAATGCGCTCTTTGTATGCAGCTGGATGTTTAACATTCCAAAAGCGAACGCCATCTAAATGTGAATGAGCACCGGGACCCAACCCCCACCAATTAGCACTCTCCCAGTAAGCAATGTTGTGGCGACAAGGCGAACCTGGCTTAGCCCAATTGCTCAATTCATACCAAGTAAATCCCGCCTCGCTAAATTTCTTATCGGCCAGCAAGTACTTATCCGCAGTCTGATCATCGTCGGGAATTATTACTTCACCGCGCTTAACCTGCGCCGCCAACTTAGTTCCACTCTCGACAATTAAGGCATAGGCCGAGATGTGCGTAATTGGAAGTGAGATCGCGGCATCAATAGTTGCCTCCCAATTGGCAATAGATTCACCAGGTGAGCCATAAATTAAATCAACACTTACTTCTTCAAAGCCAACTTCGCGGGCCCAATTAGTCGCCTTAATAACATTCTCCGGATTATGAGTTCGATCAAGTACTGCAAGCACATGCGGGGCGGCCGATTGCATGCCAAAGGAGATGCGATTGATTCCGATCGCTCGAAGAGCAGCTAACTTTTCTTTTGTTACAGTATCGGGATTGGCTTCTATTGTTATTTCGATATCTTTACTAAAACCAAAATTTCGTTCTAGCGACTCAAGGACGCGGCCCAGATCGGCTACCTCCATGAGTGTTGGGGTTCCGCCACCAAAAAAGATTGTAGGAATGGCCTCCGAACTCTTTACCGCCGATCTGGCAAGTTCGATCTCCTTTAGAACCTGATCGATATAGCCAGTCGAGACTGAGGCTAAATCACCGCCACTCTTTAATTCAGATGGGGTGTAAGTATTGAAATCACAATAGCCACAACGCCGAAGGCAGTATGGGATGTGCACATAAAACGAAAGTGGTGCACTCATTTGAAATAACTAAGAACTACTTCTTAGCCTTAGTCTTTTCTGGATCGGAATCAGTTGTGAGCGCAGCGATGAAGGCTTCTTGCGGAACTTCTACACGTCCCACCATCTTCATGCGCTTCTTTCCTTCCTTCTGCTTCTCCAAGAGCTTTCGCTTACGGGAAATATCGCCGCCATAACACTTTGCCAAAACATCTTTCCGAATTGCTCGGATGCTTTCGCGGGCAATAATTCGCGAACCAATCGCGGCCTGAATTGGCACTTCAAATTGTTGCCTTGGGATTAATTCTCGAAGTTTGGTCGTCATCATTACGCCGTAGGCATAAGCCTTATCTTTGTGAACAATCGCGCTAAAGGCATCTACGCCCTCACCCTGCAGCAATATATCCACTTTAACGAGGTCGCCCTCGGCTTCACCGATTGGTTCATAATCAAGTGAGGCATAACCACGCGTCTTTGATTTGAGTTGGTCGAAGAAGTCAAAAACAATTTCGGCTAGTGGCAAGGTGTAGCGAATTTCTACTCGATCTTCCGATAAGTAATCCATACCAAGCAAGGTTCCGCGACGTTCTTGGCAAAGCTCCATGATTGCGCCGATGAATTCACTTGGCGCTAAAACCGTTGCTCGAACAATTGGTTCGAATACTGCTGCGATCTTGCCATCTGGAAATTCTGATGGGTTGGTAACGATCATCTCTTTACCGTCATCACGAGTTACGCGATAAACCACGTTAGGGGCGGTTGAAATTAGAGAGAGTCCGGCTTCGCGCTCTAGGCGTTCGCGAACAATTTCCATATGTAATAGTCCAAGGAAGCCACAGCGAAAACCAAAGCCAAGTGCGGCCGAAGTTTCTGGTTCATAGACCAGCGCCGCATCATTTAATTGCAACTTATCTAAGGCTTCGCGAAGTAATGGGTAATCGGCACCATCTAATGGATAGAGGCCAGAGAAAACCATCGGCTTTGGATCTTTATATCCGGCCAAAGCAACCGTAGTTGGGTTGTGATAAGTCGTAATTGTGTCGCCCACTCTAGATTGGCGAACATCTTTAACGCCAGTGATGACGTAACCTACTTCGCCAACCCCAAGTCCCTTACTTACAACAGGTTCAGGTGAGATTACGCCGACTTCTAACATTTCGTGACGAACTCCGGTTGAGAACATTTGAATCTGATCACGAGTAGATAGGTGACCATCAACCACGCGAACATAGGTAACTACGCCGCGATAAGTGTCATAAACCGAGTCGAAGATAAGCGCACGTGCTGGCGCATTTGGATCGCCAACAGGTGCTGGAATTTGCGCGCAGATCTGATCCAGTAATTCTTTAACACCATCGCCGGTCTTACCTGAAACCCGTAGACAATCTTCTGGCTCGCAACCAATTAACTTTGCAAGTTCTGCTGCAAATTTCTCTGGTTGCGCAGCAGGTAGATCGATTTTATTTAGGACTGGAATAATTGTTAAATTATTTTCCATCGCCAAATACAAGTTAGCAAGTGTTTGGGCTTCAATTCCCTGAGCGCAATCGACTAAAAGAATCGCACCTTCGCAAGCGGCTAAAGATCTAGAAACCTCATAGGTGAAATCGACGTGACCTGGCGTATCGATCATATTCAGGATGTATTCCTGACCATCGAGGGCAGAACGCCATGGCAGGCGAACGGCTTGAGATTTAATTGTGATTCCACGTTCGCGTTCAATATCCATTCGATCTAGATATTGGGCACGCATATTGCGCTGTTCTACAACTTCGGTTATTCCAAGCATGCGATCAGCAAGTGTTGATTTGCCATGATCGATATGCGCAATGATGCAGAAATTGCGAATCTGCGCCGGATTAGTGGCGGAAGGTTGCGGAGCTTTCGCTAAATCAATGGCAGGCATTTAACCCGACCGACTTTCTGATTTACTTAGAAGCTTTGTTGGCAGCCTTAGCCATTGCTGACTTACGGTTTGCTGCAGCGTTCTTGTGAAGAACACCATTGCTTACTGCTTCATCTAACTTCTTTGAAGCAACGCGTAGTTCTTGGGCAATTGTGTTCTTATCGCCAGCAGATACGGCATCGCGGAAGCGACGGATCGCGGTCTTGATAGAAGAACGAGCAGACTTGTTGCGTTCTTGCGCCTTCTCATTGGTGCGAATGCGCTTGATCTGCGACTTGATATTTGCCACGTGGAACTACTTTCTATTTATAAAACTGGTTAATAAGTAAGAGCGCAGATTACCAGCCAGCCATGGATGGCTCAAACTCGAGCGGTAATTGCGATAATTGCACGCTCTAGCGAGTGAATTGGGTCTACCGCAGCGCCCTTAATATCGGCATCGGCTTGGGCCACCGCCATCACTGCCCCAGCCAAGGTTGCAGGGGTCCACTTACCCAATTGGCGACGAGCCTTATCGATCTGCCATGGTGGCAAGCCAAGTGATGAGGCTAGATCAAAAGATTTAACACCGCGCGATGCGCCAGAGACTTTTGCCAAGGTGCGAAGTGATCCGGCAAGTGCACTGGTGATTAAAACTGGATCGGTACCCGTATCTAGTGCATTTCGCAGAGCTACTAAAGCGGTCTCGCGATTTCCATCAATAGCAGCATCTGCGACATCAAAGCCACTAGTTTCAACTCTTCCTTGTTGGAATCTTGCAACAACGCCTTCATCAATTGTCTTATCTTGTGCAGTGTCAGATGCCAATTGCGAAACGGCGCCGCTTAATTCGCGAAGATCACTACCTAGTGAATCTATGAGCGCTTGAACCGCCTCGGTAGAGACCTTACGACCGAGGCGCTTAAATTCATCACGAATAAAGTCAGCTTTCTCGCCATCTTTTTTCAAAACATCACAGGCGATTAAAGTTGGTTTTAACTTCTTAATTTTCTCAAGTAGCGCCTTACCTTTCACGCCACCTTTATGCCAAAGAACTAACTCCACGCCATCTTCGGGCTCTTCTAGATAGGCCGCAACCTCGTCGCTTAAATCTGCACCTAGATCGTTAATCTCTCGAATTACTACAACTCTATTTTCGCCAAAGAGCGATGGTGAAAGGGCATCGCTGATTGCACCAACCTCAAACTCACCTGCCGTCATTTGCGTGACCGTGGCGGTTGGGTCCCTGCGTAAAATTTCAGAAATTGCGCGATCGGCAAGTAGGGATTCGCCACCAAGCAGCAAAGTTAGCCCCACGAAATATTCCACCAATCACTCTTCTTGGTTCTGATCTTAAGGGTTGGGTCAACCGAAATCGCACCATCTAGATCAGTACGGTAAACCTTAATCCCCCGGCCGGTCAGCGCCGCGATCGTTTTAGGCGAAGGGTGGCCGTAAGAATTTCCAAGACCCACGCTGATGAGTGCAACTTTTGGGTGGAGCCGGTCTAGCAACGGTAAGTATTGATAAGCCGAACCATGATGTGAAACTTTCAAGATATCTACTGGCGTGATTTCATTTGCCGCCATCATGGCTTCTTGGGCCGGTGGTTCGATATCGCCGCCGGCAAAAATGCGAAGTTTTCCGATAGTTATATCCAGAGCCACACTTGAATTATTAATACTAGATCCATCACCTGGCATAGCTGCAAAGTTTTCTATCTGATTTCTTGGCCAGAGTACTTTTATCCGCACCTGTCCGCGACCAGAATTGAAAGTTACTTGGCTGCCCTGAGTAACAACTTGTGATGGAATCTTTCCAAGCTCTTTAAGGACTTGATCTCGTTCGATCTGAGGCTGTAGATAATTTGTCAGCCAAACTTCACCGACCTTGCGCCCTTGCAAAACTCCTGGCAGCCCAACCACATGATCGGCATGGAAATGGGTGAGAACCAATAACGGAATGCTTTGAATCCCAATCGCCTTCAAGCAATTATTCATAGCAGTCGGATCTGGCCCGGCATCAATGACAATCCCTTGATGATCGCCCAAATTGATGGCTAGACCATCTCCTTGGCCGACGTTGCAATTAACCACCTCCCAATTCTTTCCAGGCCAGCCACTTTGCGTGAGCACTATTCCTACGATTGAAAGCACGGCAATAATCGCGAGATATTTCTTCTTCAAGAATCTAAATCCGAGGATGACTAACAAGATAAGTGCTGCTCCCAAATAACTCTTTGGCATTTTTAGAACTGGAACCTTTGCTCCTACTTTTGCGATCTCAACAATTACCCAAGAAAAGGGATTTATTAGCACCAAAAGCAGATGCGCCACTGGCGCCGAAATGGGCGAGATCAGGGCGGCGATAAATCCAATCACCGTGATTGGCGCAACCACTGGGGCTGCCAAAAGATTTGCCGGAATTGCGATTAGCGATAACAAACCAGAGATGGCAATTATCACCGGGGTGCACATAATTGTCGCTGAAATTGGAATTGCTAGTAACTCTGATAGACCTGCACGATTAGTTCGCTGAAAGATGCGCGCCTCGATCTTTGGTGCAAGAAGCAAGATTCCGGCTGTGCCACCCACGGAAAGGGCAAAGCCAGCGTCGATGGCTTGAAAGGGATCTATTAATAAAAGCAAGGAGATCGCTAAGCCTAGTGATGGCAACGGGGAAGATTTAATTCCGCGGGCCTTGGCCACCAAAATAACAGCGCTCATAACCATGGCTCGCATTACTGAAGGCGATGGCCTAACCAAAAAGATAAAGCCGATCAAGATGATTGCAGTCACTGCAATTCGCAACTTCATTCGACGAATGAACCACTGCGCCAGCCAAAGTATGAAGGCAGCAACAATTGCAAAATTCTCCCCACTCACCGCGGTCAGGTGGGTAAGACCTACGCGGCGCATCTGGGTTACAAATGATGGCTTCTCTAAACTAGTGTCGCCAATAACTAAGCCGGGAATTAGATCCCCGCTCTCGCTATTAAACCGTTTTGCAGTTCTTGAAAAACTACTCCGAATTCCCGCCGCCACTTGCAAGATCGGATTGGCCGTTCGCAATTTAGTAAAAGCCCCATGAACTACAACTAGCGCGGCAACTTTCGCCTCTTTACTCTTGAGCGCACTACCTCGAACCTCAAATTTCTCCCCGAGCTTTAACGAAATAAATTGATTACTGATAACTCGAAGTGGAAGGCGAATGTTTTTTCGTACTCCTCCGATATCGATGCTTTGGGAAGTAACTAACATCGACATGTTCTTACTCTTAAGGCGCGAGCCCACAACTTTAGGAGCGCCCCAAACCGGATCACTCTTTACTGTCGCAATTAGATCGATGGTTGGGTTGTAGGACAGATTTGCGGAAACAAAGTTGTGAGTAAGTGCCAGCTCTCGGATTGCCGTCCCACCAGCTCCGGTTAAAAGTGCAATGATTAAAAGAAATGGCATGGCGTGGTGCTTAACTATTATTTAAATGGAAAGAGCGAGAGCAGCACCGAGCCAAGCCAGATACTTATTCCAAGTACTAACAGGCGATAGTCGCCTCGAGTCTCTAGAGCTTGATCAGGTTCGAGATCTCTGCGAATTTTGCCGCCCCCATTCCTGGGACTTTGCGCAATTCATCAATCGCCTTAAAGGGCCCGCTCTTTTGCCGGTAGGCAATAATTCGCGCCGCCATTACTGGTCCAATTCCCGGAAGTGAATCAAGCTGCGCCGCGGTTGCACTGTTAATACTTATTGGACCACCAGATGCACTTAACTTTGACTTAGATTTGGATCCCTTGCTGCTTGATACAACAACCTTAGGGGCGCCAACAACAATTTGTTCGCCATCGACTAGAACATGTGCCAGATTGATATCACTGGTATCCACGCCCGCCTTCGCACCACCAGCAAGCGTTAAAGCATCTATTGCCCGTGAGCCGGTTGGCAATTTGTAAACGCCTGGCTTTATTACCTTTCCAGAAACGTCAACCACTATCACCGAAGCAATTGTCGGTGCCACGGGAATCGAAATTACCGGGCTCGCCGCACTTGAGGCACTGCCTTGAGCAAGTGCGAAGAAGGCGCCACCCAGTGCAAGAAAGGCGGCAAATACAATCGCAACAGCGCGTTCTTGTTCCTTACTAAAACCCATCTCAAAATATTTATCGGATATGAAGATTTTGATTCGATTTAACATGCGCTAAAAATAGAGCGCTAAAAATTTCGGTGTTGCCTGGCAGGTACTACCTGTTAATTAAATAACGATGTTAACAAGTTTTGGCGCGCGGGTAATAACCTTTTTAATTTGCGCACCGGAAATTGCACTTGCGATAGTTTCATTCGCCATAGCCAATTTCTCAAGTTCGCTATCGGAAATCGATGGTGCGACTTCAATTCGATCCAGGATCTTTCCATTTACCTGCAAGATAACGGTGACGGCATCTTCTTCTAAAAGCGCAGTGTCAATTGTCGGCCAACCAGCCAAAGCAACTGCTGGCTTGTGGCCCAAGTTCTCCCACATCTCCTCCGCGGTAAATGGCGCAACTAATGAGAGTGAGATTGCAATAGATTCGGCGGCTTCGCGAACTGCTGGGTCGCCTGGCCCGGCGCCGCTATCGATCGCCTTACGGGTGGCATTTACAAGTTCCATGACACGAGCGATTGCGACATTGAATCTAAATGATTCAACGGCAAATGAAATATCGTGCAGTGATTTATGAGTCACTTTGCGAAGTGCTAGATCACCCTTGCTGAAATCTACGCCGACCGGACTGGTCACATCTCCCGAGATGCGCCAAGCTCGATTTAAGAATTTAACGCTGCCGGATGGTGAAACATCAGCCCAATCAACATCATCTTCCGGCGGACCGGCAAAGACCATGGCTAAACGAATTGCATCAACGCCATGAGTCGCAAGTTCATCAGATAAACGAACTAAGTTACCGCGCGATTTAGACATGGCCGAGCCATCCATCAAGACCATGCCTTGATTCAATAATTTGGTAAATGGCTCAGTGAAATTCAAATGGCCAAGGTCGTGCAGCACCTTGGTGAAGAAGCGTGAATATAAGAGGTGCAAGATCGCATGTGTTACGCCGCCAACATATTGATCAACTGGCAACCAAGTCTCAACGGCCTTCTTATCAAATGCCACATCGTGGCGATCTACGCTGGTATAGCGAAGGAAGTACCAAGATGAATCAAAGAAGGTATCCATGGTGTCGGCATCGCGTTTAGCAGCGCCACCGCACTTTGGACAGGAAACATTTACCCAGGCCTCAATTGCGCCAAGTGGCGATGAACCCTTTGGCTTTAGATCGATCCCAGTTGCATCCGGTAGTTCTACCGGCAATTGATCTTGCGGAACCGCAACTTCCCCACAACTTGGGCAATGAATGATGGGAATTGGAGTACCCCAGAAACGTTGTCGCGAGATCAACCAGTCGCGCAGACGATAATTCTTAGCGCCTTTGCCTAGATCCTTTGCGGCAAGTTCTTCGATGATCTTGGCAATTGCTTGCTCTTTATCAAGACCATTTAACGAACCAGAATTAATTAATTTCCCATTACCGGTGGTTGCAATTCCAGTTGCACTTGGATCTTCTTCGCCTGTATCGACTACAACTTTTACATCCAATTTCATGGCACGAGCAAAATCTAAATCGCGCTGATCATGCGCCGGGACCGCCATAATCGCGCCGGTTCCATAATCCGCCAAAACATAATCGCTCGCCCAAATTGGAAGTTTCGCACCGTTAACTGGATTTATCGAATATCGTTCTAGGAAAATTCCAGTCTTTGGTCGATCGGTAGCTAGGCGGTCGATATCTGTAACAGCCTTTACGCCTTCTAAATATTCATTGAACTTAGCTTCCACCGCAGAACCAGCAACCAATTCAGCAGCCAGCGCCGAGTCCGCAGCAACAACCATGAAGGTTGCGCCATACAAGGTATCGGGGCGGGTGGTGTAAATCGTTACAGGATCTTTGCGACCTTCAATTTCAAATTTAACTTCTGCGCCAATCGAGCGGCCAATCCAATTGCGCTGCATCATCAAAACTTTCTCTGGCCATTGACCCTCAAGTTCAGACATATCGTCGAGTAAACGATCGGCGTAATCAGTGATCTTTAAATACCACTGATTTAATTTCTTCTTAGTTACTTCCGTATCACAACGCTCGCAAAGTCCAGCTACAACTTGCTCGTTCGCTAAAACGGTCTGACAACTTGGACACCAGTTAACTGGTGAATCTTTGCGATAGGCCAAGCCCTTGTTAAACATCTCAAGGAATAACCATTGATTCCATTTGTAATACTCTGGATCGCAGGTATGTAAGACTCGATCCCAATCAAAGGAGCAGGCAAAGCGGCGCATCGAAGCCTTTTGAACTGCAATATTTTCATAGGTCCAAGCGCGTGGATCTGCACTGCGCTTTATTGCGGCATTCTCGGCTGGTAGTCCAAAGGCATCCCAACCAATTGGGTGCATGACGTTAAAGCCTTTTTGAATCCAATATCTCGCAATTACATCGCCAAGTGCATATGCCTCGGCATGGCCCATATGTAGATCACCAGATGGATAAGGAAACATATCCAAGACATATTTCTTTGGACGTGGGTCATCTGGGCGGCCAGATTTAAATGGTTCGATCTGATCCCAGATCGGCAACCACTTCTCTTGGACATGTTGAATGTCGTAGGCCTCATGCACGAGCGGAATTCTCCCATGCCACACCAGTAAGTTCTGCACTTACGCTCCAGAGGTTGCCCGCCAAGGTCTGGTCATATGCCAATGCACGGGCTCTGGTTAATTTAGGAGTTCCCCGCATTTCAAAATATTGGCTCGGGCCTAGATATGAACTTCCTAAGAGATTTGGGTAAGTCAGCGCCGCAAGTAGAGGAAGTGCGCCCATCTGCGCTGATTGCGCAAAAACTTTATTGAACTCTAGGGTCAATCGCTCCTGCAATTTTTTGCCAGCCATAGCAGGGGCGACGCCAAATAAATTTGTAGCGGCCCAACCTGGATGCGCGGCAACCGGCGTGAAACTCCACTTATTTTTTAAACGAAGACGTTCGGCCTCTGAAATAAATAACAAGTTAGCCAATTTAGATGAACCATAGGCGGCCCAAGGCGAATACTTACCAACACCAAAGCACCGATCGCGAATATCATCAACGGTATTTGAGCCAAAACTTCCGATTCGGTGGGCTTGACTCGCCACGCTAACTAGGCGACCGGAAATCTTTTTGTGAATTAATCCAGCGAATGCGAAATGTCCTAAGTGATTAGTTCCCATTTGCAATTCAAAGCCATCTTTTGTAGATGTATAGGGAGTTGCCATAACTCCGGCATTTAAAATTACGCCATCAAATTTCTTTGTACTTTTCTTAATTACTTCTGCTGCGGTTCTTACTGATGCTAAATCGGTTAGATCCATTTCAATTACCGAAAAGTTTCCGCGCAATTTCCCAAAGGAATTTTCGAGTTCCTCGGCCTTCTTAAGGCTGCGAGCTGTGATGGTTACATCTGCGCCTTTTCGAAGAAGTACTCGCGCGCACTGGGCACCAAGACCACTCGTACCACCTGTAATGAGAAATCGCTGTCCAGATAAATCCGCAATGTTGTTCTCATTCCAACCGAGTGGAATCGTTAGCGAATTTACATATTCGGTTTTCATAAGTGGAGATAAGGGGAATCGAACCCCTAACCTCTTCCATGCCATGGAAGCGCGCTACCAATTGCGCCATATCCCCGAAATTTCTCCGGGCGCTTTGGAAAAACTCCCGCAGGAAGCGACCTTATCTAATTATTTGGTTCATCGCCAAAGACAGGTTCTGGGATCGAGCCCGCATTATGTTCAACCAAGGTCCAACCCCGATCAAGATGGCGATTTGGTTCGAGAACCGACCAGCAGGCATTTGATAATCCACCTAACGAGGCCCACTTTTCATATGGCAGTTCAAGTAGCGATCCCAGCAAACAACGCGCCGCACCTCCATGAGTTACAAAAACAATCGTTCCACTTTTTACACCTTCAATAGCTAGATTAACTGCGCGGGTGGCCCGCAGGGCAACTTCACTTCGAGTCTCACCAATTTCGCCAGCGCGAACATCCTCACCGCTAATCCATTTGGTGAAACGTTCGCCATCCATGGCGCGATTTTCTTCCCCCGTCTTGCCTTCCCAATTTCCGCCATTGGTTTCGCGCAGGTCTGGATCGATCTCCAATTTTAAAGAACTTAAATCAATTAGCGCTTGGGCGGTCTGCTTTGCCCGACCTAGATCACTTGAAATTATTCGATCTGGCTTTAGCGCCGCCAATATTTTTGCCGCGTGCGTAACCTGATATTCGCCAACCTTATTTAGCGGAATATCTGAATGGCCTTGAAAACGATTTATTACATTCCAGTCGGTTTGGCCATGACGCCAGAAGACCAAGCGAAGTGGATCAGACACTTAGCGCGCCTCAGAGACCTTGAGTTCGATTCGTGGGCAATCATTCCAAAGTCGATCCAGCATGTAATAGTTACGAAGTTCGGTATTTTGAATATGTACAACTAAGTCTGAGTAATCCAACAAGATCCAGGCGCCCTTGCCCTCACGGCGGATTGGTTTCTCGCCAATTTCGGCTAGCTTTCTAAAGACCTCATCGGCAATTGCATCTACCTGTTGTTCGTTTTGCGCGGTCGCTATTAGGAACACTTCGGATAGAAGCATCTGGTCAGTCATATCCAGGGCAATAATGTCGGTACCCAATTTTTCAGAAATTGCCTCAGCTGCTAGCTGGGCCAAATCTTTTACTTGTTTACTTGCTGCCATAGAGACCATGCTCCTTTATATATTGAAGCACAGATGGTGAGAGTGTTTCGGGGGTTTGCTTGCTGGAAAATGCGGCGCGGATCTGGGTTGCAGAAATATCCAAAGCTTGGATCTCTAACTCTTTAAATTCACTCTTCTTATCTCCGGGACGGCGAACTACTAAAACATCAGCAAGCTTGCGTAGATCTTTCGCGCGCTTCCACTTATCAAAAGTTGCCGCCGCGTCGCTACCCAAAATTAATGTGAACTCATCACGTGGAAAGAAGGCGCGAAGAGATTGCAAGGTGTCATAGGTATAAGTTGCACCTTTGCGGGTTACTTCAATATCTAAGACTTCGACCTTGCCTTGAAGTTCATCTGATAAATCTTCTAACGCCGCCGTGCACATCGCCAGACGTTGCTGCGGTGAGGCAACTGGTTTGGTGTCACGCAAATATGGATCGCCAGTAGGAATAATCATTATCTTTTCAAATTTCTTGGCGAGAACTTCAATTATATGAAGATGGCCAAGGTGGGGCGGATCAAAGGTGCCACCAAGAATGCCGACTTTTGAGATGGGATTAATCCCGGTCTAAGCGAATTACAAGATATAAAAATAGTGAGAGAACACCAAAGGCAAACAATCCGAAAAATACTGGTGGCGCGGATAGATGACGTACTGTTTCAGAAGCGGTGATCATGGGAGAAACTTTACCCTAAGGAGTCGGCTCCACCCGCAAGCAACTTTTTGAATTCGCTCTCATTTAAAACTCGAAGACCCAACTCCTCGGCCTTAGCCAATTTCGAACCTGGTGAATTCCCCACCACTACATAATCAGTCTTCTTGGAAACTGAGGAGGAACTCTTACCGCCATGCTCGGCTATGACTTCGCTAACACCATCACGAGTGAAATCAATTAAGGAACCTGTCACTACCAAAGTTAGCCCGGCTAAGGTTTGTGGGCTGGTAGAAACCTTGGCTACTTCCTTCATTGCAACTCCGGCTTTTTGCCATTTTCTAATTATTTCCTGGTGCCAATCAATGGCAAACCATTCAATTATCGATTGGGCAATGATCAAACCAACTCCTGGAGTCTGCGCCAAAACTTCCTCTGAGGCGCTAGCGATCGCTTCAATAGAACCAAAGTTTTTTGCTAAAGCCTGCGCCGCAGTAGGGCCGACATGTCTTATTGAAAGTGCGACCAAGATGCGCCAGAGTGGTTTAGTTTTTGCACTTTCAAGGGCCACCAAGAATTTTTCGGCATTAGCCCCAAGCTCGCCATCCTTCTTTAAAAAGAATTCTGACTTCGCCAGATCCTTGGCGGTTAGGGAGAAGAGATCGGATTCATCGGTAATTAGCCCATGGTTAAGCATGGCAATCGCTGCTTCGTAGCCCAAAACATCAATATCTAACGCGACTCTAGATCCGATGTAATAAATTCGCTCGCGCAATTGCGCCGGACAAGATTGGGTATTCGGGCAACGAAGATCAACATCGCCCTCTGAGATTGCCCGTAACTTACTTCCGCAATCTGGGCATTTTGTTGGCATGACGAATGCTCTTTCACTGCCATCGCGCCGATCGATGATCGGACCAAGAACTTCTGGAATTACATCGCCCGCTTTGCGGATAAGCACTACATCGCCAATCAAAATTCCTTTGCGCACTACCTCTTGCTCATTGTGCAGAGTGGCATTCGTTACCGTTGAGCCGGCAACTTTTACTGGTTCCATGAAGGCAAATGGCGTAACTCGTCCGGTTCGCCCAACGGATACCTTGATATCCAATAATTTTGTTGTGACTTCTTCAGGTGGATATTTATAAGCAATAGCCCATTTTGGCGCCCTTGAAGTGAAACCAAGTTCTTGTTGAATTGCGATTTCATTTACCTTAATAACAATGCCATCGATTTCATGTTCGACATCGTGGCGATGCAGGCCGTAGTACTTAATGAACTCTTCAACCTCTGTTCGCGACTTTACAACTTTGTATCTAGAACTTGTCGGAAGCCCAAGTGATTTAAGAAGTTCGTAGGCCCCACTTTGTGAAGTAAATTCCACGCCCGAATTAGCGCCGATTCCATGAACCACCATTGATAGTGGCCTAGAAGCAGTAATCCGTGGATCTTTTTGACGAAGTGATCCAGCCGCGGCATTTCGCGGATTGGCAAAGCGTTCTCTTCCGAGCTCTTCTTGGAGATCATTAAATTCATTGAAGGCGGCGATTGGAAAGAAAACTTCTCCTCGAACTTCAATTAAATCTGGAATATTTTTCCCCGAAAGTTCGTGTGGGATATCAGCGATGGTCTTAACATTTAAGGTGACATCTTCACCGGTTGTTCCGTTACCGCGAGTTAGGGCTCGGGTTAACTTTCCCTTTTCATACAATAAATTTATGGCCAGGCCATCGACCTTAACCTCGCATAGCCAGCTATTTTTTGCTTCATTTTTTGCTTCATTTTTTGCGATTCGATCAAACCACTGATTTAGTTCAGCCTCATCAAAGACATTATCTAAACTCATCATCTTTTCGATGTGATCATGTTGCTGGAAATGCGTAGCAAATCCCCCGCCGACTAGATCGGTAGGAGAATCTGGGAGCTTAAATTCTGGATGGGCAGCTTCTAATTTCTGAAGTTCTTTTAAGAGTGAATCAAATTCACCATCGGTAATTGTTGGTTTATCCAGAACATAGTATTTAAATTGATGATCCCGGATCTCTTCGCTTAATTGGGCGATACGACGTCTGATCTCCTGGCTCACAGGTAAAACTTATTCGGTCTGTGCGACAGTAGCCGAGCCGACAACCCGATCACCATCGTAAATAACTAAACCTTGCCCCGTGGCCAAGCCAAAGAGTGGTTCATCAAGTTCAACTCTGATCGACTCCCCATCATGTGTGTAACTCGCAGCTAGAGGTGCGCCATGTGCTCGCACTTGGGCAAAACCGCGATATTGCGTTTGCGTGGCAGGCACTGGTCCACACCAGATTGGTTTCTCACCAACAATCTTCTTTACCGCCAAAGCTTCATGCGCGCCAACAACCACAGTGTTTGTCTTTGGTTCAATCTTTAATACATATCGCGGACTACCACCATCGGCTGGAACTGTTAAACCAAGGCCACGACGTTGTCCGATTGTGTAGGTGTATGCGCCTTTGTGTTCGCCCAATTTATTTCCAGCTTCATCGACGATCTCGCCAATTTCACTTCCAAGGCGATCGCGCAACCAACCAGCATTATCGCCAGAAGGAACGAAGCAAATATCGTGGCTATCTGGCTTATTGGCAACATAGAGACCTCGCTTCTTAGCCTCTTTACGAACCTCTTCTTTGAAGGTATCGCCAAGTGGGAAATGCGCCCCGGCTAATTGATCGGAATTTAAAACAGCCAGAACATAAGACTGATCTTTACCGGGATCTTGGGCGCGATACATCACGCGCCCTAATTCATTCTCGCGCATTTGTGCATAGTGCCCGGTAATAACACCGTCGAAACCAAGACCCTTAGCGCGATCTAAAACTGCAGCAAATTTAATTTTCTCATTGCAGCGAAGGCAGGGATTAGGAGTTCGGCCAGATGCGTATTCTGAAAGAAAATTCTCAACAACTCCATCATGAAATTCTTCGGCCATATCCCAGATATAGAAAGGAATTCCTATTACATCGGCGGCGCGACGGGCATCATGTGAATCTTCGATGGTGCAACAACCGCGGGCGCCTGAACGATATTTTTGTGGATTACTTGAGAGCGCTAAGTGAACACCGACTACTTCATGACCAGCATCAACCGCGCGCGCAGCTGCCACTGCTGAATCGACGCCACCGCTCATGGCGGCAATTAGCTTCATTAGTTAAGTCCATTCACGACAAAAGCCGAACGGGCGCGTTCAACAACGCTTGGAAATACTTTAATAACTTGATCGATCTCTTCCTTGGTATTTGTACTGCCGATGGATATTCGAAGCGAGGCATCAGCATCGGCCTCACTAATTCCAAGTGCAAGCAAGACATGACTTGGCCTTGGTACGCCTGCGCTGCAGGCAGAGCCAGCAGATGCACTAATTCCCTCTGAATCTAAAAGCAGAAGCAAGGCATCGCTCTCGGTGCCCGGGAATGTGGCATTTACTATTCCAGGCAGTGCTGGATCGGAAACTGAATTAATAACCAGATCTGGAATCGCTATCTTGAGTTGTGAAATAAAGTAATCGCGGAGTTCTCGAACCTTCTTAAAATTAGCCACCCGATTTTCGATTGCAGATTTAGCAGCTGCGGCAAATGAGACGATTGCCGGAGCATTTAGCGTGCCGCTTCTTATCTCGCGTTCTTGTCCGCCACCATGCAAGATCGGCGTTAGATCCAAACCACGCTGCAAAATTAGCGCAGCCACTCCAAGCGGTCCTCCAACTTTATGGGCGCTAATAGTTGCAGCTGTTGTACCCAATTGCTTAAAGTCGAAATCTACTTTTCCAAAACTTTGTACTGCATCGGTGTGAACTGGAATATCTCCAGCGATTTTTACCACTTCTGCAATTGGTTGTAGTGAACCCAATTCGTTATTGGAATGCATCACGCTAATTAGCGCAATTTCTGCTCCCCGATTTGCAATTAAATCCTTGAGGAAATCCAAATCAATGACCCCAACTTTTGTAATTGGTATCAAGATCTGCTCGGCCGCTTCATGTTCGACCAACCACTCAACCGGATCCAAAATTGCGTGATGCTCGAAGGCTGAGGTGACGATGACCTTTCGCTTTGGATTACTTGCAATTGCGTTCCAATAAAAACCTTTGATCGCTAAGTTGTTGGCTTCGGTACCAGAGCCGGTAAAGATAATTTCTGAAGGGTTGCATCCAACTAATTCTGAGAGTAGGTGCCGGGCATCTTCAACATCTTTGCGAATTGCCCGCCCTTGATTGTGCACGCTTGAGGCATTTCCTAATTTCTTAACTTGTTCGGTCAGCGCCGAAATTGCCGCATCATTGATCGGCGCGGTCGCGGCGTGATCAAGATAGATGGTCATGTCTTAAGGATACTTTGATCAGGCCCGAGCGATAACTTGAGCAGTACCCTCAACTATTTTTTAGCAGTGATTGCGGCGGTAGCCTGCGGTAAGACGTTGAAGAGATCGCCAACCACGCCAAAATCAGCTAATTCAAAGATCGGCGCTTCGGCATCTTTATTAACCGCAACGATTAACTTTGAAGTCTGCATGCCAGCACGGTGTTGAATTGCCCCAGAAATTCCAGCGGCTACATAAAGTTGTGGGCTAACTGTTTTGCCAGTTTGTCCGACCTGATGTGAATGCGGATACCAACCAGCATCGGTAGCAGCGCGCGAAGCACCAACTGCCGCGCCTAAGGCGTCGGCAAGTGCTTCAACAGGTTTGAAATCACCATTTGTGCCACGCCCGCCAGAAACCACGATCGAAGCTTCTGTTAATTCTGGGCGGCCACCTTTAACGGCTGGCTCACTCGAGGTAATTGTTGCTAATTTTGCCGTGGCCGAAATTGTTGGGGTGAAATTTTCAAGCGTCGCAGATGAATTGGTTGAGGCAACTTCAATTGAATTAGAGCGAAGGGTAACAACCGCGCATCCATGATTTACGGTTGCGAGAACGGTCGTGCCACCGCCAAATACTGATTGGGTTGTGATCAAATCGGCATCGATGTCAATGGCATCAGTGATGATTCCAGAATTAGTTGCAACGGCTACGCGCGCGGCAATCTCTTTGCCCTTTGCACTTGAAGTAATCAATAGCGCCTTGGGTGACTTTGCGGCAATTATCTGGGCTAGCGCTTCGGCAATTTCGCCAACCGTTGAGGTGCTTGAAATCTCATCGATCGTAATGATTTTATTGATTGGAAAAACATTTAATTGCGAGACAAGATCGGCATCTAGTACCACCGCAGTTACTTCACCAATTCGGGCGCCAAATGTGGCTAATTCCCCGCTGGATTTTGCAACTTTGCCGCCTTGTGAATCAATCAGAATTAAAGCGCTCATATAACTCTCTTCTCTGCCAAGAAATCAACAAGTTTGGCGCCACCATCGCCACCATCTTCGACCTTCACACCAACACTTCGAGCTGGGCGAAGTAAGGCATCTTTAACCGTCGACCAGGCGGCTTTGCCACCAACTGCTTCTGCGCTGATACCAATATCAGCAAGGGATTTGGTTGTAATAGTTTTCTTCTTCGCCGCCATAATTCCTTTAAATGATGGATAACGCGGTTCATTTATCTTTTCAACCACACTAACAATCACCGGGAACTTAGCTTCCATATTTTCAATTCCAGATTCGGTGCTGCGCACAATTTTTACTTGTGATGCCGCCGGATCTACTTCTACCTTTGCCGCAAAAGTTAATTGTGCATAGCCAAGACGTTGGGAAAGCATCGCCGGAATGACACTCATGCGCGCATCGGTTGATTCCGTGCCGCATAAAACTAAATCAAAGCCGCCGCTCTTAATTACTTCCGATAAAACTAAAGAAGTTGCGAGCGCATCTGATCCCGCCAAAGCTTCATCACAAATATGGATCGCATCATCGGCGCCCATTGAAAGTGCTTTACGAATCGCTTCAGTTGCCCGCTCTGGTCCCATTGAAATCAAGGTTATTGTGTGGCCACTACCTTCACCGGCCTCATTGGTTAGTGAATTGGCTTCAACAATTTGCAGCGCAGATTCCACGGCATACTCATCTAAATCATTTAGAACCGCATCAACGCCGGCTCGATCCAGCACTTGTCCGTTCATCTTCTTCTCGGCCCATGAATCAGGTACCTGCTTTACGCACACTGCAATCTTCATGCCTAAAGGTTACTGGCCAGTAACAATTTTCGCCACAATACTCGGGAGTACATGGCAAACGGTCTTAAACTCTAGCCGTGCTCGCACTCCTAGCTCCAGGTCAAGGTTCGCAAACGCCAGGCTTCCTAGCGCCTTGGATCGCCTCGGATCTTGCCTCCTCTCTTATTAATAAGTGGTCAGAGATCACCGGATTAGATTTAGTAAAGCTTGGAACCAGCGCAAGCGCCGATGAAATTAGAGATACTGCCAATGCCCAACCCCTATTAGTTGCCGGTGGGTTGCTTGGCGCGGGTTGGTTATTTGAAGGAGATTATTCAACGCTTTCATACTTTGCTGGCCACTCGGTTGGTGAGATTACGGTGGCAGGAATCGCCCAAGTTATCGACGCGCAGGTGGCGATGAAATTAGTTCGCACGCGCGGATTAGAAATGGCAAAGGCGGCGCAAGGAACCAATACCGGAATGTCAGCTGTGCTTGGTGGTGAACGAGATGTGGTTGTTGCGGCGATTAACGCACTTGGCTTAACCGCGGCAAATGAGAATGGCGCTGGGCAAATTGTTGCTGCAGGTGCACTAGATGCGCTCGCAAAGTTAGCCGAGAACGCACCAGAAGATTCGCGCGTGCGCCCCCTTGCCGTTTCTGGCGCATTTCATACTTCAACAATGCAACCGGCTGTTCCAGTACTTGCAGCTTTAGCAAAAGATGTCGAAGCTAAAGATCCATTACTTCCTTTCATCTCTAATAAAGATGGTGCAGTTGTTGAAAATGGCCGCGATGTCTTAGACCGTATCGTCGGACAAATTGCCGGGCCGGTTCGTTGGGATTTATGTATGACGACGATGGTTCAACTTGGAGTAACAGGAATAATTGAATTACCACCAGCTGGGACTCTTGCCGGTTTAGTAAAGCGCGCTGCGCCTGAGATTGAAACTTTTGCGCTTAAAACTCCAGAAGATATTCCCGCAGCTAGAGAATTCGCCGCAAAACATGGTGGTAAATAATGGCCTTGAATTTCACGCCCCCAACACAAAATGCGCGAATTCTCTCGGTTGGTGCTTATCGCCCACCACGCATTGTTCCTAATTCGGAGATTGTTGATCGCATCGAATCTAGCGATGAATGGATTCAACAGCGCACTGGAATTCAAACTCGTCACATTGCAGCTGCCGATGAATCACTAATAGATATGGCAACCAAGGCCGCGACGCAGGCAATCTCCCGAGCCGGACTTACCGCTGATCAAATTGACGCAGTTATCTTTGCAACCATCTCTTATCCATATCAAGCCCCATCTGCCGCGACTGAATTACTTATTAGATTGGGCAATACCAAAGCCGCCGCCTTTGATATCTCTGCTGCATGTGCTGGTTTTTGCTATGGCGTAGCGCTTGCAACAGATATGGTCCAAGCAAAGACTTCCAATAATGTTTTGGTAATTGGTGGCGAAAAACTATCTGACTTCACCGATCCGGATGATCGTGCTACGGCATTTATCTTCGCCGATGGTGCTGGCGCCGTTGTGATTGGTCCTTCTCAAGATGTTGGCATCGGCCCAACGATTTGGGGCGCTAATGCTGAAACCAGAGAAGCAATCACTCTGGAACCTTCTTATCTAGATTATAAAAATAATCCAGGCAAGACTGATCTGGGTTGGCCAAATATTTCCCAGCAAGGTCAGACCGTATTTCGTTGGGCGGTATATGAGATCGCGCCAATCGCACTTCGCGCACTTGAAGCCGCTGGACTTACTGTTGATAACTTGGCTGCCTTTATTCCACACCAAGCAAATGAGCGAATTATTGATTCGCTAGTAAAATCTATGAAATTGCCAGATTCGGTTGCTATCGCTCGCGATATCCGCACAACTGGTAATACTTCCGCTGCCTCAATCCCGCTAGCGATGGACGCGCTTTTAAAAGAGCGCCCAGAACTCCACGGTAAGAGCGCACTTCTCGTAGGATTTGGCGCAGGGCTTGTATATGCCGGCCAAGTAGTTGAACTTCCACCCGTACCAAAGCAGTAACTAAGCAGTAACTAAGCAGTAAATACAAAAGTAATAAAGAAAACAAAGGAGCAAAACAATGGCACTAACCCAAGATGCAGTACTCGCAGGAATCAAAGAGATCGTTGTTGAAGTTGCAGGAATTGATGCAAATCTAATTGCAATGGATAAGAAGTTCTCTGATGACCTAGATGTTGACTCACTCAGCATGGTTGAAGTTGTCGTTGCTGCTGAAGAAAAGTTCGGCGTAAAGATTCCTGATGAAGAAGTTACCAAGATGGCAACAGTTGGCGATGCCGTTAACTTCATCGTTGCAAACGGTAAGTAATTAGTTAGCTAACGATTACTTTTTAAAATGACTCAAAGACGCCGCGTTGTTGTAACTGGGCTCGGAGCCACAACTCCTCTTGGAGGCGATGTCCCTACTACTTGGGCCAACCTCCTTGCTGGAAAGAGTGGCGTGCGCAAACTTGAAGATGAGTGGGCGCAAGATGCCGCAGTTACCTTCGCAGCGCGAGTTGCCGTAGAGCCTTCTGAAGTTATGGAGCGCGTAGAAATTCGTCGCTTGGATCGATCAGAACAATTTGCGGTAATTGCAGCACGTGAAGCTTGGAAAGATGCCGGTTCGCCAGATGATATTGATAAAGAGCGCCTTGGCGTAGTTATCGCATCTGGCATCGGTGGCGTCATAACTTTGCTTGATCAATACGATGTTTTAAAAACTAAAGGCGCGCGAATGGTTTCACCACATACCGTTCCGATGTTGATGCCAAATGGTCCAGCTGCAAATGTTGGTCTGGAATTAAAGGCAAAGGCTGGCGTTCACACTCCAGTTTCCGCTTGTGCTTCAGGTGCCGAAGCTGCCGGATATGCACTAGAAATGATTAGAAATAATCGCGCAGATATTGTTGTGACAGGTGGCGTTGAAGCTGCAATCCATCTACTTCCAATGTCTGGCTTTGCGTCGATGAAAGCACTTTCAACTCGCAATGATGATCCAGCCAAGGCATCTCGTCCTTATGACAAAGACCGCGATGGCTTTGTATTAGGCGAAGGTGGCGGCGTCCTTGTCTTTGAAGAACTAGAACATGCCAAAGCCCGCGGGGCCAAGATTTATGCCGAAGTTATGGGACAAGGTTTAACTTCAGATGGTTATCACATAGCCGCCCCAGATCCAGATGGTGCTGGAGTTACTCGCGCTGTTAAATTTGCGTTGCAAGATGCTGGCATTCCACTGTCGGAAATTGTTCATTTAAATGCCCACGCAACTTCAACCCCGGCTGGCGATGTTGCTGAAGCTAATGCACTTGCCAACGCACTGGGCTCAGATATTTCTCACGTAGCCGTCTCTGCCACTAAATCAATGACCGGACACTTATTAGGTGGCGCCGGTGCTATCGAATCAATTTTCTGCGTACTTGCGATGTATCACCACAAGGCTCCCCCAACAATTAATATTGAAAACTTAGATGAGGCAGTAACAGTAGATGTGGTTCGCGATGTGCCACGCGACCTGCCTGCAGGTTCTATCGCTTGCTTAAATGATTCATTTGGCTTTGGTGGCCATAACGTCGTTCTGGTCTTTCGTTCTTACGAAGGCTAATACTTAGCGAGTTCCAATTCGCTTTCCAACCGTTACATATTTGACGGTGCTTGAGCTGTTCACGCTTGCTGGATAGGTAGGAGCAAAGTTTGCCGTAAGTGCGCGCTGACCTTGAATCAATATTTTCCAGCTACAGGTAGCTGCTGAATTTGAAAGAGTTCGGGCAGAACATCTAGTTATGGCCTTGCCATTATCTAAGAATGTAACCGTGCCAGCCGGAGTGAGCGGTGAAGATACCGTCGCGGTAATTGTTACCGTGGTTAATTTTGCAATACTTCCAGAAATAGAAATCGCAACGGTGGATGTCTCAGTAGTCGTAGAACTATTTGTTACCGCCTGCGAGGCAAGGCTAGCCGCTTCATTCCCGGCTAGATCCAGTCGCCGTAACAGTCGGAGCAGCTAAGGCGTAATTAAAATTTAGATACGAAAATAGGAAGGCAAGTATTGTTGCGTAGCTTTTAAAACTTACCTTCTTCACTTACTTATTTTAAAGCTTTACTTACTTACTTTAAAACTCACCGAGACGGTTACGGTAACGGTCTTTGGGATCGTGGTCGTGTCATACATGCCACCGGCCGAGGTATCCACTGAATCTGGTGCGGTTACTTGAACCGGGCCGCTGGTTACGGCAAGGACGGGGCCGAGTTTGGAACCGACCGCCTTGGTAATTGATTGGGCGCGAAGCTTGGCATCGACCATCGCATCGGCCAAAAGTTGTGGCCGCAGGGCCGCTAGATTTGAAACATAGAACTGAGGGCCACCGTTATTAATATTTACGCCAGTCTGCAGCAATGTTCCAAAGCCATTTGAAAGAGACTTAATTAAATTAACGTTCTTAGAACGTACGGTTACATTTTGATATGCCTGGTAAGCCAAAATTTTTCCAGTTGGATTTCCATTTAAGTATTGTGGAACGGCATTTGTACTAACGCCACCGACTTCAATTCCAGTGATTGGAATACCGCCATCGGTTAAATACTTTGAAAGTGCCTTAACGCTTGAATCTACTTTGGCTACGGCGGTTGCAACTTGTGGCGATGATTCCTGAATATTTAGATTCCAAACGGCATTATCTGCAATCGCATTTGTTCGTGCTTGTCCGGTAACAGTTATTGAATTTCCGGCCTTGGCGGATAATCCATTTCCGACAAAGTTAAGACCTTCAACTAAGCCGCCAGAAATAATTGCCGCGGCAATTACGATGGCAATATATTTCTTGGAAAAGGTCTTCTTATTCTCGGTTTCGCTCATAACTAGATACTAGCGACTTTACCTGTGGGCAAGGCATCAATCCCCCGCCGGTAGCACTCAAGTTCAGTGTCCCAGGCTGTACCAAGGGCCAGAGAGATGGTTTCGCGAAGAGTTTCAAAGCTCTTGCAAGTTTCAAGAGTGGTCATCAATCGATTCTCATGAATCATGATGTCACCAGTTGAAGAAGTAACTGCTTGATGCAATCCAAGTGATGGTGTGCAGCGGTAGAAGACTCCCTCGCCTGAGCTAGCCGAAAATTCACGAACCTCAAAACGAAGGTAATGCCATGACTTTAAAGTTGAGGCTAATTTTGATGCAACCGGTTTAACTTCCCGCCACTGCAATTGGGTGGCCATGGTTCCGGCAGCAAGAAGTTGTGGTTGCCATTCCAGATCAACTGGATAGCCAAAGATCTCATTTAGCGACCATTGGATATGGCGAAGCAGCGCCTTGGGCGCAGAATAGATACGAAGATCTCCCGATAGGAGATTTGCATGTTGCATAGAAGTTCTCTCTTTATTGCTCGGTAAGGCTGCCTTGGTGCGACCTTCCCCAGTCCACCATCGCCGAACTTTGAGCGTTGAAATCAACTTCTATCGCAATTATGGTCCTTTCAACCGACATTTGGCTAGTCCGATTACCTGCGAAAACTCCGTTACACTTGGAAACAGTCCGACGCTTGGCAGTACCCGTTCACTCGGTAAATCTGTACAGAGGAAGACCGGTACCTAAGGAATTCTTAAGTACCAACATTTACCGTAAGGAAAAAAGCTACATGGCAACAGGTACAGTTAAGTGGTTCAACTCTGAAAAGGGTTTTGGTTTCATTGCAGTTGATGGTGGCGGACAAGATGTATTCGTTCACTACTCAGCAATTCAAGGCAATGGCTACAAGTCTCTAGATGAGGGTCAAGCCGTGACTTTCGAAGTCGTACAAGGTCCTAAGGGTCCTCAGGCTGACGCAGTTAATCCTGCTTAATCGCTAACAATTAAAAGCCCTGCCAAATCTCTTCGGAGAAATTGGTGGGGCTTTTTTAATTCCCCGATAAAATAAACCGTGCACTCCTCATTTGTAAAAACTCTAGTTGGCTTTATAGCCATTGTGAGTGCGCAATTACTTTTTATTTCACCAGCGCAAGCAGCTTCAACTTTTCCAACCGCGCCACAGTCTGTAACCGCTAGGCCTGGTCCAGCTTCACTGACTCTAAATTGGTCAGCCCCGAGCGATACCGCTACAGGAATAACTTATTACATTGTGCAGTATTCCACTGATGGCTCAAATTGGAACACGGCGTCTTCTACTATTGCAGGATCCGCAACTTCGTTCACTATTTCAAATCTCAGTGTAAACACTCCTTACTACACGCGTATTGCGGCCTTAGCGTCAACAAATCAGGGACCGTACGGTTACCCTTGGACCAAAATATATGGGGTTAACTCTGCATATAGAGATTCAAATGGTCATATCCAATACCAAACGGGATATGGAATAGCAACTGGCGATACGGCAACATCACTTACTAATTCTGCTTTTACAAGAGTGCGTTACAAAATGCAAACGACTATATCCTCTACTTCTTCATGGGCCGATGTTGATTTCGCAAAATGGGACACCCAAACCAATGTTTCAAATTCTACAAACCCAACCTTCACAGTTCCTGGTGCTTCACTATCCACAATTCAAGTTCCAACGACAAATTCGACTAATAATCTTTCGGCGAGCGAACAAATAACCGTAAAGACGAATGTTTCAGATCTGACAGTAAATTCCTCCCTATCTTCTTTGGTTAGATTTGGGAAAAATGGCCGACTCGAAAATTGGCCTTGGAATTACACAACAAATGTAACTGGAATAACTCCAGCGGGAAACGGCAGTTATTATGATGCTGATGATTCGCCAGCCATGAGTGCCGGTTATGGAAGCTTTCAGGTATTTGACGTAACTTCGAGCCCAGGTTCTACTATTTTTGTCTGGAACGATCAGTCAGCTTCAGCGCCTGATGTGGGATATGGAGATTACGGAACCGCTGGTTCTTCCCATATTGACTGGACTTTTTCGCAATCTTTCATTTCCGGATCCTCCTTACTTTTAGAGATTTTTGTGAACACACCAATATCTACAAATTTCCAAGGCACTGGAACGGTGGCAATAAATACCATTTCTGGTTCCATAAATAAACGAACAACCAAGGCCATAACAGCCAATACTGCCGGGCCAGGATATGTGACCTTTTATTTCAATGGTCGAAAGGTAGCGAACTGCATAAATGTTCCAACCGTCGCTAACGTTGCAACGTGTAATTGGCGTCCAATAATTACCGGCCAACAAACTCTTTCCGCCTCATTCACCTCAAGTGATGGAAGTTATACAGCGGCAAATTCAACAACCCTGAATGCCACGGCGAAGAAACGTTAATACCCAACTTGTTTTGGAACGGTACCCTTTTTCTTCTCTAAAGCCTTAACACCACTTAGCGGGCTCTTATCGATACCAGATTTCCAGGCATCTAAATATGGCCATGGATATAACTCGCCGCGTCTGACCCACCAAATTCCTTTTGTTGTTGGCCAACTAATTCCAAAATGTAGATGAGGCGTAGTTCCTTTAGCATCACCACTATCGCCTGTCTTGGCAATCAAGTCACCAACGTTTACTCGCACACCACTTGTTACCGTCTCTGGTATAAAGGAGAGGTGCGAGCCGTAATATCTAACTCCATCGTCACCGATCATGGAAACAGATAGCCCTCCACGATCAGCGCCAAGGTCGGTCTTCCATTTAAATCGATCGACGCGATTTACTTCATCGATCACTCCGGATGTCGGTGCGACAAAAGCACAACCAATGTGGGTAATGATGTCGGTTGCTGGGTAATTGTGATGAGAATGGGCGTAGGTGTATTTACAACCCTGAATAGGAAAGGTGTAGATGGGTGCGGCTTGTGAGTTAGAGACAAAACCAAGCATCAATAGAAAGGCTAGAGAAAATACGCGGGTTTTCATCAACCCGAGAGTACCAGCCTTACGTAATACAAATCTTGAACATTCAATGTGGTGATATCAAAAGTTGTGTTATCAGTGTAGGTGCAAAGAGAGGTATTGCTGCCATCAAAAGTGAAGGTATTTAACGCATAATTTAAATTTGTGTAGTTAGGAAGTGGATTCTTAACGCAAGTAACAGTCCGAGCAGCGCTAACCGGATTATCTAGTGAGATAACTAAACCTAAGTACTTTCCAGCGCAAGCCACTGGGAAATTAGAGAGATTGATCGATCCCACCTTGAAATTAGAAGAATAGATATCAAACTTTGGAGTTACAAAAACATTTACTGAAGTTGTTTCCGTTCCCGTCACATCAATTGTGCAAGGTCTAACAAAACCAACTGCAGCGCCAATATTTGGGCTAACTGAATAAACAGTTGCAGCCGTCCCAGTTTCACCTTTTGGTCCTGGTGTGCCATCTGCTCCGGCCGGACCTGCTGCACCTGCAGGACCAGCACTTCCTGCCGGACCCGCAGGACCATTTGCACCGGCCGGACCGGTTGCACCTGCAGGTCCAACTAATCCATCTTTACCTGGTGCGCCAGGTTCACCAGGTAATCCATCAACACCTGGAC
>CAILSO010000009.1 GCA_903836945.1 uncultured Actinomycetes bacterium
AACCAATTGCTTCGCATCGAAGAAGAGCTAGCTGATTCCGCGCTTTATGCCGGACGCAGCGCCTTTCCGCGTTTCAATGGCTCAAGAACTATGGGTAAGAATTTAAAGTATCCGGGAATCTCCGGACGCTGGATTGCGGTTGCAACCACTCTATTTGTGGTTGCAATTACTTTAGCTCCGCCGGTTCAACGTTACTTTGCCCAACGGGCGCAGATAAATTCTCTGCGAGCAGAGATTCATGATGATTCGGCAGCGCTAGCTCAAGCACAACAAGATTTAGCTAAGTGGAATGACCCAACTTATGTAGCAAGCCAAGCTCGCTCTCGGTTGCACTTTGTCTTTCCTGGCGAACGTCAATATGCAGTTCTTGGAATAACGCCAGAACAAAGTGGCGCACAAGGTCCAGCTGCGCCAGTTGCTAATCAAATTCCAGCAGGGCTTCCTTGGTATGGCCGGTTACTTGCCTCAATATCAACCACCAATGTGAATCGATAATTTACAAAATGAGTGAGAAGCCGACGCCAGAAGATTTATTAGTTATTCAAGAGCAATTAGGACGTACTCCTAGAGATGTTCATGCGATCTCCTATCGCTGTCCCTGTGGTAAACCTGCTGTTGTTGAAACCCCACCAAGGCTCTCTGACGGAACTCCATTCCCAACTTTCTATTATGCAACCTGCCCAAAATTAACTGGCGCGATCTCAACTTTAGAGACCACCGGAATGATGGCCGAAATGCAGGAGCGACTTGGAACTGATCCAGAACTAGCCGGCGCGTATCTAGCGGCACATGATGATTATGAAGCCGCCCGCGATGCACTTGGAATTGATGTACCTGAAGTAAAAGGAATTACAGCTGGCGGAATGCCAGATCGAGTTAAGTGTTTGCACTCTTTAGTTGCTCATTCACTTTCGGCAGGTCCTGGCGTTAATCCATTTGGTGATGAGGCCCTTGCCGCATTGCCACAATGGTGGAGCGCAGAAACCTGTTCGCCTAAGGATGTAGGGTGAGTAAATGAGCAGAGTCGCAGCAATCGATTGTGGAACAAATTCAATTCGACTTTTGATTGCCGATATAAACGGCGCTAACTTTCAAGAGATTACCCGGGAGATGGAAGTTGTCCGGCTAGGTCAAGGCGTTGATGCAACCGGAGCATTTGATCCAGAAGCGGTAGAACGCACGTTAACTGCCACTAGAAAATATGCCGAAATAATTCAAAGCAAGGGCGTTGAAAAGATTCGCTTCTGCGCCACTTCAGCTACTCGCGATGCCTCGAATCGAGAAATCTTTATTGATGGTGTTCGTGAAATCTTGGGTATTGAACCAGAAGTTATTCCTGGCACCGAAGAAGCTGCGCTCTCTTTTGCTGGTGCAACCACGGGACTTACCCATGCAGAAAAACCATTTCTCGTTGTAGATATAGGTGGCGGTTCGACTGAATTCGTACTGGGTTCTGGCGAAGTTGAATTCGCGAGGTCGGTAAATATTGGCTGCGTGCGCATGTCAGAGCGCCATTTAAAAAAGCAACCACCGCTTCCGGAATCAATTCAAAGCGCGATAAAAGATATCGATGAAGCCATTGCAGATGCCGCCCACTTTGTTCCAATTAAAGATTCAAAAACTCTCATCGCAGTTGCTGGTACTGCAACAACAGTTGCTGCTGCCGCACTTGGATTAAAAGAATACGATCGCCATGCAATTCACTTATCTAGAATTCCGGCGCAAAAGGTTCATGAAATTGCTCAGATGTTCGCCCTCATGAGCCGGGAAGAGATTGCCGCATTGGGATATATGCATCCGGGTCGCGTCGACGTAATTGCATCTGGCGCACTAGTTTTATCGCGAGTAATGATCGCAACCGGGGCTAGTGAATTTGTGGCATCAGAGACCGATATTCTGGATGGCATGGCGTGGTCGCTAACAAAAGTAGCGGAGTAAAAAAACTTAAGACAATTGCCGATTTAGATAAGGCAATAATTAAGTGTGCTAATTGCGCCCGTTTAGTTTCGTGGCGAAATGAAGTAGCAATAACAAAGCGAAAGGCATATGCAGATCAAGATTATTGGGGCAAGGCTGTTCCAGGGTTCGGTGATCCAAAGGCAAAATTAGTTGTTGTTGGACTAGCCCCTGGAGCGCATGGCGCAAATCGCACCGGCCGGATATTTACTGGAGATAGTTCTGGCGATTGGTTATATCGAGCACTTCACAAGGCAGGTTTTGCCAAGATTCCAACTAGCACGAGCATTGATGACGGCCAAGAATTGAAAGGTGCAAGGATTATCTGTGCAGTTAGGTGTGCGCCGCCAGATAACAAACCTTCCACGCAAGAGCGCGAAAATTGTTCACCATTTATGCAGCGCGAAATAGAACTTCTTCTCCCAACTACCAACTCCTATTTGGCGCTTGGAAAGTTTGCTTGGGATGCGCTAATCACTCAATTAGCTGAATTAGAATTCACAATTCCAACCCCAAAACCAAAATTTGGACACGGGGTTAAGTTTGATGTTGTTGGTCCTGATGGAATTAAACGTAAAGTTGTTGGTAGTTACCATGTATCTCAACAAAATACTTTTACTGGAAAGCTGACTGAGAAGATGCTCGATAAAGTAATTAAGGATGCGCTCTAATGTACAAAGGTGCCAAGGTCGCGGTGGTTATTCCGGCATATAAAGAAGAGCAACTTGTCGGCGAGACCATTAAGGGAATCCCCGAATTTGTGGACTTAGTAATCGCCATCGATGATGCCAGCCCAGATAAGACCTTTGAAGTTGCAAGCAAGTACGCGTCAGATCGAGTGATTGTCATTTCTCTGCCAGAAAACCAAGGAGTGGGCGGGGCAATAATTGCCGGGCACAAGATCGCACTGGAAAACAATTGTGATATTTCAGTTGTGATGGCGGGGGATAACCAGATGGACCCGCAATACCTGCCAACCCTTTTAGATCCAATAACTTCTGGTGAGTTTGATTTTGCAAAGGGAAATCGCTTCTTCTCTAGTACTTCTTTAAAAGGGATGCCCTTCTACCGAATTGTTGGCAATTCTTTGCTCGGATTTCTTACAAAAGCAGCTTCTGGATATTGGAACATCTTTGATCCTCAAAATGGCTATACCGCTATCTCCAGCAAAATGTTAAAGGTGATTCCGCTAGATAAAGTTGCCAAGAGG
>CAILSO010000010.1 GCA_903836945.1 uncultured Actinomycetes bacterium
GACGATGTATCCAGTAGTTCCGGATTACATCAAGTATCCAAATACCGGGCGAAGCCTTAGTGACACATTTGGCGAGATTGGACTTGCCGGCCACTGGATTAAGGCGCTACTTCACTACATGTTCATTTACAAAGCCAAGGCCTTGCCGGGCTGGTCGAAGATTCCGGAATAGGAGAGAAATATGGATAACGCAAACGAAAGCATTGCTCATGCACCGCTTCCAACATCAAAAACTTTGCGAGCCCGAAAGAATTTGATTATCCAATTCTGGAGATTTGCCGCTATCAATTTGAAAATGTTAAAAATGATTCGAAAGGGACATCACTGATGGTTGCCGCAAAGAAGAACCCCACACATGTACTTTCAGACCAAGATCAGCTGGAAGCAATCGCAAAACGTATTAAGCGCGCCCAAGGTCAATTAGGCGCAGTGGCTCGGATGCTTGAAGAAGGTCGAAATTGCGATGAGATCATCACTCAGATGTCAGCAGTGAGCAAAGCAGTGAATACCGCCGCCTTTACTTTGATATCAGCAAGTCTGAAAGAGTGCATCGTCGACAATAAGAATAATTCCGATGCAGTTACCGAAAAACTTCAAAAACTATTTCTCAGTCTCGCATAAAGTGCGCATTGTCATTGTCGGAGGAGTCGCTGGCGGAATGTCAGCGGCTACTCGAATGCGTCGTCTAAACGCCGATGCAGAAATCATCGTTCTGGAAAAGAGCGGGTACGTCTCGTACGCCAATTGTGGATTGCCTTATTACATCGGCGGAGTAATCACTGATGAGAGTGCACTGCTACTTCAAACACCTGAAAGCCTGCATAAGCGCTTTCGTTTAGATGTACGTGTAGGTAGCGAAGTAACTGCCATTGATGCCGCGACCAAGACTGTGACCGTTAAGGGAATTACCGATCAGACTTACGAACTTACTTACGACAAATTGATTCTCTCTCCTGGTGCAACTCCTGTGAAGCCACCCATTCCTGGTGCTGAGCGAGCAATGACTCTTCGCACTGTAGAAGATGTGAAAGCAATGTTTAGCGCTGTATCAGGTAAGCCTAAGACTGCGGTTGTTATTGGCGGCGGATTTATTGGAGTTGAAATTGCCGAAAATCTCATTCACCAAGGAATCAAAACTTCCCTTGTAGAAGCTTTGCCCCAAGTTTTAGCGCCATTAGATCCTGAGATGGCCCACATCGTTCATGATGAAATGCGTAACAAAGGACTCGATCTTTACCTCGCAAATGGCGTGAAAGAGATTGGGACAAGTGATGTCACGCTCGCTGACGGCACAGTTCTCGCCGGAGAAATCGTGATCATGGCGATTGGTGTTCGTCCAGATACAACTTTGGCGAAAATGGCCGGCCTCACCATAGGTGAGCGTGGCGGTATCACAGTTAACGACCACAACCAAACATCACATCCAGATATTTATGCAATCGGGGATGCTGTTGAGAAGCGCGACGCCATTGATAGCGAAGCAACCTTGGTTCCATTAGCCAACCTTGCTAATCGTCACGGTCGCACCGTAGCTGATCACATTGCGGGCCGCTCGGTACGAGTTGTTCCAACTATTGGAACTGCGATTGTAAAAGTCTTCGATTTGGCAATCGGTACAACTGGCTGGAACGAGAAGCGATTGACTGCAGCTGGTCGAGATTTCCTAGCCATCCACACTCATCCAAGTTCTCATGCAGGGTATTACCCTGATGCAAAACAGATGTCACTCAAATTACTTGTTGATCCAAAGAGTGGAAAGATTTTTGGTGCACAAGGCGTTGGTCGTGATGGAGTTGATAAGAGAATCGATGTCATTGCTACGGCAATGCGAGGTGGAATCACCGCCCCAGAATTAGCTGATCTTGAATTGGCCTACGCGCCCCCATTTGGAAGTGCGAAAGATCCAGTAAATATGCTGGGTTATGTTGCTGAAAATTTAATTTCAGGACTGACCAAGAGTGTTCAGTGGAGTGATGTCGAACGCCTTCAAAATGAAGGTTACGGAATTATCGATGTCAGAAGTGCTGCTGAATTTGAACGCGGAACAATTCCAGGTGCAGTAAATATTTCAGTCGATGAGCTTCGTGAGCGAATTGCTGAAGTGCCACAGAAGAAATTGATCGTGACTTGCCAAGTCGGGCAACGCGGTCATACCGCATCTGTTTTGCTGCGCGAATTAGGCCACGAAGCATTCAATCTCGATGGCGGATACCTCACTTGGAGTCGCTCGCCAGCAAATCTTCAATCATTAAAGAAATAACTACTACGAGAGAAGGATAGAAATATGTGCAGCAGAACTACCTGCCGTAAGTGCGGAAAACCAACTTGGTCCGGTTGCGGAAACCATGTCGAGCAAGCTCTCAAGGGCGTTGCAAAGAAAGACCGTTGCCAAGGACATCAGAATGATCCGAAAGAGCCAGGCTTCTTCTCTAAACTATTCAGTAAGAAAGCATAAGGAGACCACTAATGTGCAGTGCAGTTCGATGCGATAAATGCGGAAAAGCAACTTGGTCTGGCTGTGGCCAGCATATTGAAGAAGCGCTTGCTCCTTTTGGCGAAGATCAACGCTGTAAATGCGATGCCGAACTCTCTTCATGGGTGCCAGGCCAAAAATAAATGGCAGCGCTAAATGTAAAGAGTGAAGAGTTCGAATCTATCGCTCTCAAAGATGGAATCGTCTTCGTCGATTTCTGGGCTGAATGGTGTGGACCATGCAAAATGTTTGGTCCCATTTTCGAAGCGGCATCCGAAAAGCATCCGGAATTCACTTTTGCGAAAGTGGATACCGAAGCCGAGCAGCAATTAGCTGCGGCCGCAGGAATCACCTCAATTCCAACTTTGATGGCATTTCGCGACGGCATCCTTGTCTTTAGAGAAGCTGGCGCTCTGCCCGCTCCCGCTTTTGATCAATTGATTGCGGCAATCCAGGACATTGATATGGACGACGTCCGCAAGCAAATTGCAGAAGAGGAATCAAAGAAAATTGCAGAATAAATCCGGAGATCTTTGGCGTTCCGAGCTAGCTAAATGGGCAATACCCCAAGAAATTCTCGATCAAGCGCCAACGAACCCTTGGATTCATCCCCCTGCAATGTTTCAAATTCCCGACGTGATTGAAGATTCACCGTCACATCAACGTGCGCGCGAAATTCTTGGCCCTGATTCATCTGTATTAGATATCGGTTGTGGCGGCGGCATTGCTGCCTTCGCTTTAACTCCACCGGCAACTCACGTTATTGGCGTTGATCATCAACCCGAAATGCTGACTATGTTTGCAGAAAACGCAGCAGCTCGCGGAGTCACAAGTGAAACAATCGATGGATTCTGGCCGGAAGTGGAAGATGAAACTCCAACCGCCGACGTCGCGATGGCGCATCACGTTGTCTACAACGTCCAAAATATTGAAGATTTTTTAATCGCACTTAATTCACATGCGACCAAGCGCGTAGTTCTTGAATTTCCTCAGCGCCACCCGTTAAATGCGGCAGCACCGTTATGGAAACATTTTTGGAATTTGGATCGCCCTACTGGTCCGGCGCCAGAATTACTTATGAAAGTACTCGCTGAACTTGGTTTTGATGCAAAGATAGAATATTGGGAAGGGCGAATGCGTGAAGAGCCCAACCTTGAATCGGAAGCGCACTTCTCACGAATACGTCTCTGCCTGCCAGAATCACGCGAAGGTGAGATGCTGGAATTTCTCAAGCAAACTCCAAAGAAGAAGATTCGCGAACTTGCGACTGTCTGGTGGGATGTGTCCCACTAGACAAGCTTTCGACTGGAAATTTAATGCCACAAGGTCAACACTCGTATTAGCGATTCATTCTGAATTAGAAGATGTGAGGAAGTGGTTCCCATTAAGGCACTCCGATTGATGGCATGGAAGTCCCAAGCTGAATTTGGAAGTATCGGAGAGCTAGGACCCTTTCCAAATTGTGGCACAACAAGAATCGAAAATAACAAAATGTCCACACCCGTGAGTCATATAACCGAACCAACATGTGCCGACTCAAACAATAGCTCCAATTTATCTGCTAAAAATACTTTTGATTCCGCATTTAAATTCCTCTGCGATTTCTCCTGCAATTATCCAAACTCTTGATGCTGAGGTATGAGAGCAGTGTCATAAATGGGCCTTCTAGCAAGTAGGCTTTGGTGGTGATTCAATACAAGGTTGCAATCGTTGGCGCTGGCCCAGCGGGTTACTTCACTGCCCAGGCACTCCAAAATGCATCTAATCATGAGCGCTCTTTCGCAATCGATTTAATCGAACGCCTGCCAACCCCTTGGGGTCTGGTTCGCTCTGGCGTTGCACCCGATCATCCAAAGATTAAGACTGTGGCAAAGGTATTTGAAAAAGTTGCAGCAGATCCCAACTTTAGATTATTTGCAAATGTTGAATTAGGCAGAGATCTGGAATTAGCAGATTTAATTGATAGATATGACGCCGTAGTTCTCTGCACTGGTTCAACTAAGGGTAAGAAACTTGGGATACCTGGTGAGGATCTAGCAAACTCAATTTCAGCAGCGGAATTTGTGCCTTGGTATAACGCCCATCCAGATTTTGCAGATTTCAACATAGATTTATCCGGCAAAGTAGCAGTAGTAATTGGCGCCGGAAATGTTGCTATGGACTGCGCACGAATGTTGGCCGTTGAAGCACATGAATTGGATTCAACAGACACAGCTGAACATGCGCTAACAAAATTGCACGATAGTGAGATAAAGAAAGTATTTATTACGGCAAGACGTGGCGCGGAACATGCTGCCTTTACTTCGCCAGAACTTCGCGATCTACCAAAACTTGAGCACACCGATGTTTATATAAATCAAGATGATATTGACCTTGCGCAGACTCGGGCTGCTGCCGAAGCAGAGATCGAAAAGCACGTTGCGAGCAATCTTGAAGCTATGCGATTAATCGCTGAGAGCACTAAATCTGGCAATGAAAAGTCAATGCACTTTCTCTTCCAGCACACTCCGAAGGAGATTGTCGGTTCAGGCAAAGTTGAGGCCGTTCTCTTTGAAACACCAAATGGCGAAGTACGAATCGATTGCGATTTGGTTATAACCGCAATTGGGTATGAGTCAGTGCCATATGTAGGTGTGGAATTTGAAAAGGGAAAGATTAAAAACACCGATGGCCGGATTGGTAATTCAAATGTTTATACCGTCGGATGGGCCAAGCGCGGGCCTTCAGGCGTTATCGGGACAAATAAGAGCGATGCCTCTGATGTAGTTGAAATCTTGCTTAGCAATCTAGAGCACCCGAAAAACTTAGGCGATGTGACGCAACTCTTGAACTCTGATCATCTAGTGGTTGATCAAAATTATTGGCAACGTATCAATGAAGCCGAGACCAAAGCCGGGGAAGCGGTAGGTAAACCCCGCATAAAAGGCACCACAGTCGCCTCATTACTGAATTTGGGAGGGCTCTAGGTTGCAGGTAGGATTACCGAGTTAAACCGAATAACCAGCGCTTGTAGCTCAACGGATAGAGCATCTGACTACGGATCAGAAGGTTAGGGGTTCGAATCCCTTCAAGCGCACCATATAAATGCAGGTCACACGCTGTATCTACTAAAAATCTCTTCTGATTTCTTTCTATTTATTTAGTTTTGCTAACACTTTGCTAACAGGCGGTTTATTCAACAGCCTTTGCGAATACAAGCGAGACATTAATTGCTTGGTCTGCGTCTATGTGGGCGTAAGTCTTTGCCGTAACCATAGGGTCGCGGTGACCTAAGCGGTGAGCCACAATGTGAAGCGGAGTTCCAGCCTTGAGCAACTGCGTAGCGTGGAAGTGTCTAAGGTCGTGGAAGCGTTGCTCCGGCAGATTCACTCGGTTCTTAATCTTTGTGAATAACTGAGTGGGAGTCCCGTAGTAAATCGGTTCTCCAAACTCTGTTGCAAAGATGTAGCCGGTTTCATTCCAGAGGCTTCCAGCCCGTATGCGTTCTTCTAACTGACGCTTTCTGTGCTCTCTTAAGATTTCCACCGTTTCGGGATCAAGAGAGATTGTGCGCCTTCCTTCGCCACCTTTCGTAGAAGATTGAACGACACTTTCACCTCGAACAATTAGACGGTTCTTCGAGATAACAAGTGAGCGATTCTCGAAATCAAGGTCGCTCCATTTTAAGGCGAGCAATTCGCCTTTTCTTGCACCTGTGTAAACCGCTAGACGGTAAATCGCAAAGAGACGATGTGCGCTCGCTTCTGTAAGAAATGCTCGCACTTGTTCAGGAGAAAACGGCTCATTTACCTTTTTGTCATTCTTTGGGACAGGAACGCCCTTTGCAACATTCTTTGGAATGATGCCTTCTACATCAACAGCGTAAGCGAGCGCATTTTTCAGCACCGCGCCAATGTATTCAACAGTCCTTCCAGATAGTTTTTCTCCCCTAGCACCGCCATTCTCAGAAAGTTCCCGATACATCTTCGCGACATCTGCCGGGCGCAACCTTGCAATCGGCATCTTCCCAAGTCTCGGAATAATGTAAGAATCAATCATTCGCGCCGAGCACTAACGAACTTCGACCTATCTCTGGTGGGCTGTTGATTCAAGGGGTGGACGCGGTTGATGCCGATGGCGATGATGCAACGAATTGGAAGCAAGTATCGGGAGATCCCGTTTCACCAGACGTTTTGAAGGATCTTGTCTTCGCATGGCGCGCAGTCCGCGCAGTGAAGAGCAACGCAATTCTTCTCGCCCACAATGGCGCGTCAGTTGGCGTTGGAATGGGTCAGGTCAACCGCGTTGATTCTGCTCGTCTCGCTGTCAGTCGTGCCGGAGATCGCAGCAAGGCGAGCGTGGCTGCAAGTGACGCGTTCTTCCCGTTCGCCGATGGACTGCAGATCTTGCTCGACGCAGGTGTTGCCGCAGTCGTTCAGCCAGGTGGAAGCGTGCGTGACGAAGAAGTTATCACAGCCGCCAAGGCAGCAAATGTTCCAATGTTTATGACGGGCGTACGCCACTTCTCGCACGCGTAAGGCACACTTGGCGTATGCGCAAACTTTTCGCTTCATTTGTAATAGTCGCCCTTTTGGCAAGTTATGCAGAGGGAGCTGTTGCGGCAACGCCGGTTGTAGCTGCGGGAAAGCCTTGTAATAAACCGGGGGCGATTCAGAGTTCTGGCAAGACCAACCTTCGATGCATGATTACAGGCGCTCGGTCCGCGGTTTGGAAGAAGTACAGCCCATCTCCATCCCCGGTTAAACCGCCGAGTGCCCCCACTTCATTTTCAGATCTGTACGCTAATCGGCTAGGGATTTCGTACGCAGCATGGGCAAAGTCGAATAACGTCTTTGTATCGAGTACAAAATTTCCACCCCCTGTGTCAATTTTTACAGGGCCGAATACCAAGCCCTATGAAACCAATGCCTTTGAAACGATTAGTAGAGTTACGAAACTTCTCGATGGAACTCAAGGAATCAAGAAGGTCAAAATCTTCTACTTTTCATTACAAGACGTTGATTGGGCAGCGAACATCGTGCAGTTGGAGATGGGCCAAGTTGAATACGAGAAGGGGAATCTCCAGCAAGGTGGACCTATCGTTGCTTGTTTCGGTGGAGGCGACTGCAATAGAAGCACCGCGTGGACAACTGCGGATGGAACCGCCTATCTGCTGTTGGGGGTAACCGCCCATCCAGATGACGGTGAAATTAAATATGGCGTAGCTGATACGGAGTACTACAACGCGGCGGTTAAGTCGATTTACCTATCTCAAAATGCGTTGCTACCTGAAACAGCACCTTCGATTTACGCAGCGAACGAACCGCCTTTCTGGTTCCATCTTGGCGGCGAAATAATGGCAGCTTGCCTAGGTGGATCGGGTTCGGATTATCAAGCATTCGATGAATGCACAAAGGGGAGAGAAAGCTCATTTGGAAGTGGATTCCCGAGTGCGACCTTCGACAGCGTGACCACATACTTGGACTTATCCAATCTCAGCGGAATGTGGAGAGATTCGCATTATGCCTTTATGAATCAGGCACTCCCTATAGGAACCGATCTGATGGAAATTTTCCTCGCACTAAAAGGCCCTTCTGTTCTCATTGATTTCGACACGATGATGAGTCAGGGCAAGACTTTCGAGGATTCATTCCAAGCCGAATTTGGAACTAGCTGGCAACTTGCAGCACCGGAGATTGCAAAAGTCGTTTGGGATAAATTCCAGAATCGCTACTGACAGCGCTCGCATCTTTCTCCGCTAAGATTCACCTATGACCGCACAGATTCTTGATGGCAAAGGGGGATTTACAGGCACTTCTGAGTACTGCAATCTAGAAATTGGGCGTAAAGCCGAACAGCCTCAGACCCGTCTGAACCACGTAGTTGCGAATGGTCTCCTTTTACGGAATAGGTGGACACTATAAAAAGACTAGGATTTTAAAATAACTTTCATTCACTCATTTTGCTAACAATTTGCTAATACTCCAGAAAAACAGTGGGGGATGTGGTGATACTTCTGGGTACAGCTATCTCCGAATTAAGCGTAAAACCGAATAGTCAGAGACCACCTGAAACATTAGGAAACAAGCGGTCTCCGACTACGGATCAGAAGGTTAGGGGTTCGAATCCCTTCAAGCGCACATAGATTTCATCCAGAGTAAACTCCTTTTATGAATATCCGAGTCGGGGTTATTGGCGTTGGAAATATCGGAACAGCACATGCGACAAACCTTGCTAAGGCGGTCTCAGGTTCAAGCGTCTCAGTTCTTTATGACTTTGATCAAAAGCGAGCTCAAGAACTAGCTATAGAACTTGGCGCGAAAGCCGTCGCAACTTTTCAAGAGGTCATTGATTCACCTGAAGTTGATGCAATTCTTATTGCCTCTCCAGATAAGTTTCATAAAGAGCAAGTAATTGCTGCAATGAAATCTGGTAAACCAATTCTTTGCGAGAAGCCTCTGACTGTTACTGAAGCCGATGCCGAAGAGATTTTGGCTGCCGAAGTCTCACTTGGTAAGCGCTTAGTCCAGATGGGATTTATGCGTCGATTCGATCCAGGATACATCCAACTTAAATCTGAGTTCAATGATGATGGAATTGGTGCACCGCTAATTATTCATAACATTCATCGCAATACTTTTGCAGCTTATGGACTTAACACCGAAGGCACCCTGACTAATTCTGTCGTCCATGAATTCGATATTAATCGTTGGTTATTAGATGAGGAAATAAAATCGATTTCGGTGATGGCAGGCAAGGCAAGCCCACTTACTCCAGATGGCCAGAAGGATCCGGTTCTAGTGATCATGGAATCGGAAAGTGGCGTTTTAATAACTGTCGAAGCCTTCATGAATGACCAGTATGGCTATGAGGTTTCCTGCAGTGTTTCAGGAGTAAAGGGATCGGCAGATCTTGGCGAAGGATCCTTTGTCACAAGTTCTAAGAAATTTAGCCGGGGATCAGAGATTCCAGAACTATGGCTAACAAGGTTTAACGAGGCCTATCGAATTCAATTGCAGGCCTGGATAAATTCAATTCGCGAAGGCAAACTCCCAGTTGGCTCCAGCATCTGGGATGGTTATGCCGCAACAGTTTTAGCAAATAAGGCAGTCGAGGCTTATCGAACAGGTAAAAAAGTTGAAATCACACTAAAGGCGAAACCGGGGATCTATTCATGAGCAAGGTTTATTTATTTGTAGAGATCGATGTTAAATCAGGTCAGAAGAGTGCTTTCCTTGAAAAGCTAGCCGCTCACGGGGCACATATCCGCACCGAAGAAGGCTGCGAAGCCCTAGAGATTTTTCATGATGTGAACGATGAGAACAAAGTTTGCGTATGGGAGATCTGGACTTCCCGTGCCCAATGGGATGCACATATGGTTAATGATGCGAGCAAAGCGTGGCAACAAGTTGCACCAGCATTTGTTAATGGTGAAAAAATCACCGTTATGGATGCTATCTAGTTCCGGAACGCTTTCCAACCACTACATAAGTTGGATTAGCAGAGCTATTTGTGTAAATACCATCAGATGAAGTGAATGCTGCAGTCAGCACACCTTGTCCCTGCGTCATAGGTTTCCAAGTACAAGTTGCAGTGCCGCTGGTTACCGTTTTTGCGGAACAACGGTTAATTATTCGGTTTTTCCAATAGAAATTTACGGTCCCAAGTGCAGAACTTGGGGATACCGTGACTGTAATCGTTGCGTTAATAAGTTTATTTACGCTACCGATAGAGATTGCTGCGGTAGTTCCGCCGGTAGTTGCAGTGATATTTGCAGTAATAGTTCCCGTGCCTTGATAGCCCGATTTAGCAACATAGTTGACGCTGACATTGACCACATCGCCGGCCAATGCACCTGATACCGAGTAAGAGCCGTTAGCGTTTTGGGTAAGAGTTAAGTTGCGGTTGGAATTGGATGAGTCTTGAACAGTAATTGTGTCCGCGGATACCGTACTTGTATCAACTGTAAAAGTTGCGCCACCGGCTACGCCAAGTGGTGAATTAATACTTGGATTCGCAGTGGTTAGTGAAACCCCGGTATCGCGAACGTACAATTGATATGGCATGGATGTCGCTACATTTGCACTCAATCCCGCACCGTATTGCCCGCTGCCCGAGTCTTGGGTGCAACAAGTTGGTCGGTCTCCGGAAGTTATCGCTAAAAGTCCAATTCCGCCAGAAGTGTCATTTGAACCTTCATCATCATAAGTTTGACCAGTTACTTGTCCATTCTCGTTGAATCCAAATCCCCAACGGGCACGAGTGTTATCAACGGAGCCACCGTAATTGAAACCAAAAAATCTAACATCTTTCTGTGTTGAGAAAAGGTGATTGCCATATGGATCATAAGGTGTTCTAGATGAGCTGTATGTAGCACCCGCTAATTTCCGTATTAGACATCGGTTAGAATTTGAAAACAAACTTAGTAATGTAAGTGGATATGTGGAAGGGCATGAAGATCCCTTTACTACTCCTGAATGACCAGTCCAAGTTGAGAGTGTTCCTGAAGTTAGAGTCTCTGCCCAAGTAAATCCGTAGGTTGATGTAATTGAAGTTCCATATGCTCCTACGCCGCACGGCTGTGACGAGATTGTTGTTCCGTTATTGCAAAAGTTTCCAGTTGTTCCGGGCCAGACAGCAAGCACTTGATTTGCAGTCATTGAATCAAAAACGTTGAACTTTGCATCTTCATCAGTCGTGCCTTGTGTACCGCTATAACTTCCAGAATTTGTCCATCCAGTCCAGGTGTATAGATAAGTGGTACCAGTAGAACTCCCCTTCATGGCGAGCATCCAGCCACCGCCACCCATATTTGAATCCATAATGGAATAAACCTGAGTTGACGTTCCATTTACTTTTATCCAATAGAGACCATTTGTATTTGTGCCGGTTGCTTGTTTTATTTGCCAAGCAGAATCACCGGGACAAGCACTAGCGGATCCAATAACGCAACCATATGTTGCAGTGGTTGTAACTGCGTAAGCCTTAGTAATGGGATAAAAAACGGAGAGCACAAGTGCGCAAATTATTAAGAGATAACCAGACCTTCTTAACAATTTAGGCGATAGTGAATGTTCTTGCACAGGCTTAAGTTTAATTAAGGATTGAGCTTTAGAACACCGCCGCGGGAGGCACAGAATGCTTCTGCTCCCTGTATTCCGGTGTAGCTAAGGTCTTTGCATTGGGCCATATGCAGCGGCACGACTTGGATTTGGTGCTGGAAGCCCTGCGAAACTCTAGATTGAAGTGAGTTATTAGTCTTTTGAAGCTGTGTCAGATTCTTGCTGCTTGCTTGATCGATCGCCAAGAGAAATGTGCAGAGCAAAATTAGGAGAATGACGGAAACCCTAGGAGTCTTTCCAACCTTCTTGCCTTCGGTTGCGGCATCTTTATAGCCCTCTTCAATAGCGAAGTAGACATAACCCGCTAGGAAGAAGAAGAGCAGCCAAGCAACAATGTTCATAATAGGTAAATGGTACTAGTTACCTATAACTCTTAAATGGCTCGAGCGGCATCCTTTGGCAATGGTGGACGGCAAACGACGCCTGAAGCACCGTTTAAGCTCCAATTTCCAGCGCTGAATGGAATCAGAATGGCATCGCCCTTGGTTATATCCATAGATGGAGCGTTATCGAATTTAATCGAACCGCTGCCTTCTAGCGTTAGGAAGATGCTGAAGCCGGCTAGAACTTCACTAATTTTGCCAGTCAAGTAATCGGCTCGGAAGTATGGATCTGCGACATCGGTAAAGACTGATGCATCGCTATTTGTAAATAAGCGATCAGCGAAGACAAGTTTCTCGGCTTCTGCCTTTTCGATAGGTGTATAACGAAGTGCATCTAAAACGGTGTCAAAGCCAAGACCTAAGTGGCCATCTTTAACGCCATCTACCGCAAAGTCATTCCATTCAAGGAGCGCTGACAAGTCGGTTGGTTCTTGGAGTTCTAGAACAAATATTCCGGCACCAATTGCGTGAGGCACTCCTGCAGGAACAAATACGGTGTCACCTGGTTTTACTTTAAATTTTTGAAGCGAGGCGAGTAATCCCACTGAATCACGGGCATCGACCATCTTTGAAACTTCTGACTTTTCTAATTCTTTCTCAAAGCCGAGACCAACTTCTGCACCATCTGGAGATTCCAAGATGATCCAAGCTTCAGTCTTTCCATGGTTTAAGGCAAGGTGTTCTTTAGCGAATTTTTTATTTGGGTGATAGTGAACTGGTAGGCGTTGATCTGGATCCAATAGCTTCATGAGTAATTCAGTGCTTGCACCAAAGGCGCTTAAGTGATCTGGTCCCAACCAACTCTCAGGGTTGGCGATTACTGAATCTCGAAGGTAGCTCCCATCATCAAGAGTTGATAGTCCCATTGTCTTTTCACCAAAGCGAGTTGTCATTGAGCCAATCCACTCTTCTGGACGCATTGGGCCGCCAGGGCCGTGACGCAGGGCACCTATTCGATTGCCACCTTTGTAGAAGTGATCGAACTGATTAGAGGCGAGTTTTTGTGGATTGATCATGCATTCAATTTACACCTCAGATAAACTATTGCAATAGCAAAAACTGCTAAAGAATCAACAGGAGTTAAAAATGAAAAAAGTTCTGATCGGATCAATCTTGGCCATCGCACTTATTGGCGCTGGTAGCACTGCATATGCTGCAACAACCAAGCCAACCATCAAGTCATCAAAAGGTGGCGCAGAAGGTACGGCTAATCATGAGATGAGCGAGAGCTCATCAACTCAGAAAGAAGAAGGTTCTGGCGCACCTGCCAAGAAGATTCCTTCAAAGTCAACCAAGAAGGCATCACCAAAGGCTTCAGTTAAGAAGTAATAACCTTTCGCGCAGTTAGCGAAACTAATATCGCCAACCCCGCTGGGATCATCATCGCCCAGCGGAGGCTGGTTTGATCGGCCACAAAGCCAATTAATGGTGGGCCAATTACAAAGCCAAAGTAAGCAACGCCAGTAACCAGAGCGACTCCTTCAGCGGCCGAGACAACTCCGACAAATTCTGAATTAGCTAGTTTCCCGCTCGCACTAACCAGCATTGGAATTATTGTTGCCAGCCCTGCGCCAAGTAATAACCACGCAACAAGAATCCCGAAAATATTATTTGAGATTAGCCCAAGAGCTAAGCCGACTCCAGCAATCGCGCCAGACCAAGTCAGCAATTTACTTGCACCATATTTGGTGGCGATTCGATCGCCAGAGATTCTTCCCGCGACCATCATTGTTGAAAAGAATACGTAGGGAAGTGCGGTGACAAATGGTGAGGCGTGGAAAGTGTCCCGGGCTAGTACGCCGCCCCAGTCACTTGCTGCTCCTTCACCGATCGCACCACCGAGTCCAAGTAGCCCCAAAATAAGAAACTTAGTTGGACGTTTGGATTTCTTGGCCTCCTTATTAATTACATGCTGATCGGCATTCGCTGGAAGAAACCAATTCTTAGTTAGAAGTGCAACAGTAAGAATCAGTATTCCTACTAATAAAAAATGTAATCGTGGTGTTAAACCGGCGCTCGCAGCAACTCCACCTATCGCACCACCTGCTAAGCCACCTAAAGACCAACCGGCATGGAATTTACTCATGACCCGTTTGTCCCCAACATGCTCTAGCGCTGAGGCTTGGGAGTTCATTGATAGATCGTGAACCGAAGAGAGTGAGCCATAAATAAATAGTGATAACCAGAACCACTGAAGATTAAAGAGCAATCCAACTAGTGGTACTCCAAGACATAAAGTCATAGCTGAGTATTTAGTGACCGGGCCACTGCCGAACTTTGCGGCAATTTTGCTCGCTGGGCGAATGGCAATGAATACGCCAGCGGTTGCAAAAAGTAGTGATGTGCCAAGAAGGCTATTTGAGATAGCTAAGGTGCGTTTGAAATCTGGAATCCGAGAGACGAAGGTGCCTACAGAAAAGCCATTGATAAGGAAGGCAATTAATGTGGCAATACGCGCTTTGCGATAACCATCGTTGGTGAACACGGATTAAGTCTAGTTACCGATCGCTTTGCCCTACGCTTTGCCCATGGCCAAACACCTTGAATTAAATGGAACAAATGTGATTGCCGAACATGAACGAGGTGGTTCGGTTCGCTCATTGTTCTGGCCTTGGGCAGCTGGAAATATCTCACTCCTCGCTCTTTCTTATGGCTCATTCTTTTTAGGTTTTGGGATCTCTTTTTGGCAAGCCACATTTGCTGCCGTTATAGGAACGGTCGCATCCTTTGTTTTGGTTGGAATTAGCTCATTAGCTGGCAAGCGAGCGAATGCTCCGACTATGACTTTATCCCGCGCGGCCTTTGGAGTTAAGGGCAATTTAATTCCAGGTTTACTTTCTTATCTTATATTTGTCGGGTGGGAAACAGTTTTAGTCTCACTTTCTACCCTTGCCACACAAACGGTTCTAAGTCGCGTAGGACATATTGATCATAATCTTTCTCGAATTATTGGATTTCTAATTTCAGCAGGTTTAACAATCTTTGCTGGCGTACTTGGATTTCAAATGATCATGAAGATCCAGCGTTGGGTGACTATTGCAACCATTGCTCTGACAGTTGGGTACATCGCCTTAACAATGAGCAAAATAAATTGGCAGCAAGTGCATTCAATCCACTCTGGAAACCTTCAAGGATTTATGGGAGCGCTGATCTTTGGTGTCACCGGAATTGGACTTGGCTGGGTTAATTCTGCGGCTGATTACTCAAGGTATTTGCCGCGTAATTCTTCTAGTCGCGGTGTTATTGGATGGACCGTCTTTGGTGCATCAGTAGTCCCAATTATTCTCGTTATCTACGGCGCGATGCTTGCTGGAAGTAGCAAAGATTTAAGCGGAAAGATAGCTGCTGATCCAATCGGCGCCCTGACTACTTTGCTACCTACTTGGTATTTAATTCCATTTGCCCTAGTGGCAGTGCTGGGACTAATCGGTAATGCAATTTTAGATTTGTACTCATCTGGAATCACCTTGGTATCGATCGGCCTGCCAGTAAAACGACACGTTGCCGCCGCAATTGATGGCGTGATTATGACGATCGGAACGATTTATATTGTCTGGATAGCTGGTAATTTCTTTGTGCCATTCCAAGGCTTTCTGATTACTTTGGGAGTACCGGTAGCAGTTTGGTCGGCGATCTTTGTAGCGGATGTAATTATGCGAAAGAAAGATTATGCCGAGGCAGATTTATTTAACCCATCTGGGCGATATGGTTCGTGGAACTTCAATTCACTTGCCTTGATTGTTGTCGGTTCAATTATTGGTTGGGGATTTGTCACAAATACTTCAGCCCCTTGGCTTTCCTGGCAGGGCTACTTCCTTGGAGTTATCGGAGGCAAGGACGGGCCTTGGGCTTATGCAAATATTGGGGTAATCCTTGCTTTGGTTATTGGTTTTATTGGACATCTGCTTTTAGCTAGAAAATCAATTAAGAAGCAAGAGGCATAAAAAAAGCCCCGCAGTTACGCGGGGCTTTAATCTTTTATCTCTTAGATAAATGAAGTTGTAAGTGCAACGGAAACACCTGAGATTGCAATCCAGGTGAACCATGATGCAGCAGTACGCATACGCCATTTTTCTAGTGCCGGGTCAACATCTGCCCGACGTGCACGAATCACAATTCCAAGTGCAATGAATGCAGCTAGGAAGTAGTGGAAGACGTTTGCGCCAGCCATAAGTACCCAAGTAGATGCATATGAACCTTCAAATGCGCCCGTGTCTTTCACGATGAAAGGCATGTTAGCGATTTGATGGATCTGGTAATAGAAACCATATGCATAAGCAAGAAGTGAGATCACGGTTAGGTTGCCGACGGTCTTCGGATTGCGTTGAGCAATCTTGAAGACAATGGCGGCAAGTAACAATGGATAGATACTCATCCAGCCAGATGCAGCACTGAAGTGATGTCCGCCCTTAGGTATCCAGCCATTGTTGGCATTTAGATTGCGAAGGTAGAAGTAGGTAAAGATCATGCCGAAGACGAACGAACCGTCAGCCACGATCAATAGTCGAACTCCTAGACGTTCACGACGACCAATTACTTCTGGCGCATCATGATGGACGTGGAATTTTGTGTCAGATGACATTACTTAACCGCCTTTCCATATCCATATGGATCACTTGTTACTACTGGTGGAGTATCGAAGTTAACTAGTGGAACTGGATAAGGAACTGTCCATTCCAATGTCTTCGCGCCCCAAGGATTCATAGGAGCGATAATGCCGTGGCGCCATGAGTGAACAACTCCCCATAGAAGAACGATGAATCCAATTCCAACACCGTAGGCACCAATGGTGCTAACCATGTTTGAAACGTGGAAGGTATCGGCGTAATCAACTACGCGACGAGGTTGTCCTTCTGCTCCAGCGGTAAACATTCCGAGGTAGAGAACTTGGAAACCAAGTTGAATAAACCAGAATGCAACGTAGCTTGAGCGCTCGTTAAACATCCGGCCAGTCATCTTAGGGAACCAGTAAACCAAACCAGCAACTGCGCCAGTTAGAGCCGAGCCCATCAAGGTGTAGTGGAAATGCGCAGTTACATACATAGATCCATGTAGGTAGTTATCTGCTGGCACATCTGAAAGATAGAGACCAGTAATTCCACCGACCAACATATTCCAAAGGAATGCGTAAACGCAGAGCATTGGCATCTTGAGCCAAGGCTTTCCATTCCAAAGGGTTCCAAGAATTACTAGGAAGATCAGACCAGTTGGGATTGAGATCATTTCAGTCGTGACCATGAAAGGTCCGTTAAGCATTGGCATCCAACCAGACATGTACATATGGTGGGCCCAAACTAGAACTGAGAGACCAGCAATTCCTGCAAAGCCGACAATTGCTGAGGTGTAAGAGAACAGAGGTTTTCTTACGAAGACCGGAACAATTTCCATAAGGATTGCAACACCTGGAATCAGGATTACATAAACCTCAGGGTGTCCCATGATCCAGAAGAGGTGGGCATATAGCCAACCACTTCCACCGAAGTTGGCATCAAAGAAACTGGTCATGAAAGTTCTGTCGAGTGCTGTTTGAATCATTGCCAACATGAAGGTTGGGAATGCAGGAACAGCAAGTGCTACAGAAATTGTTGCGCCAATTACGAAGATTGGAACCCGGTTCCAAGACATTCCCTTAGCGCGCATTGCAACAACAGTTGCGGTGATATTTGCACCAGCGACTGCGGTTGAAAATGCAAAGATGATGATGGTTGCAAGGAAGGCGTTCATTCCTGGACCAGCCTGGATGCTTAGAGGTGCGTAAGCGGTCCAACCGGTTGGAATTCCACCCAAGAACCAAGCAGAACATAGGACTGGAATCGCGGTAAATAGAACCCACCAAGAAAGTGCATTAAGTCTTGGGAAGGCCATATCGGCTGCGCCAATCATGATCGGCATGATGAAGTTACCAAAAGGACCGGTTGCAACGATGATCATCGCAATGATCATTGTGATTCCATGAAGTCCAACTAGTGAGTTGTAGACAGATGCGGTGATGAAGTGACCACCTGGCATTGCCAAGTTGGTACGAATCATCATTGCCATGGTTCCGCCAACTGCCAACATGGTAATTACACCCACGAGATATTGGATTCCGACAACTTTGTGGTCGGTGCAATATTTAAAGTAGCGCTTAATGCCTTGGCCATCGCCAGCTAAGTAAAGCTGCTCTTCAGCAGTTAGATCTTTACCGATCAACCAACGCCAAGGTCCAATGAAGGCACCGATTCCAACTAGGAAACCAACGCTCCACATAAGCATTGAGGCAAGAAGTGTGCGGTTGTAATGCTGGAAGTTAACCGTTGCATCATCAGATGAATTGTTATTAAGTAAGTAATAAGTACCGAGTGCAAAGATGATTCCGACAACGAGACCGGTACCAGCATTTAACTTAGTGATAAGTGACTTACTTGGATTAGGGATCGGACGCGAGCTAACCCGATTATCTAATGTGGTCATGCTGTGTGTCCTCCTTGTGCAGTTACCCAATTATTGAAATCAGCCGTGGTTACAACCGCGCCATTGGTCTCCATGTAAGCATGGTAGAGACCGCAAAGTTCGGCGCACTTAACATCGAAGGCGCCTAACTTATTTGGCTTGGTTTGAACAGTTGTAGTTTGGTATCGATTTGCATCTGCCTTAACACCCAACTGGACTGGCCAGAATGAGTGGTTAACATCTTCCGAAATAATCTTGAAGATAACCGGCTTATTGATTGGCAGCATTAGCTCGTTAGAAGTGACACCCTGTGCTGGGTAATTAAAGGACCAGACCCATTGGGATCCGGTTACTTCAACAACCATCGCATTTGGTGCATCTTTAGTTGCAGCTTCTGCCGAAGAGTTAAGTTCGATTAAGCCATAAAGAATTGCCACTAAGGCAAGTAGTGAAGACATAACTCCGAAGAGCGAAATTCCCAGACGATTAGTCCGAGTTGCCGGACCATCTTCTGGAGGAGTATCGCCACGATGGCCATGTCGGAAGGTGTAGGTGGCCATACTTAAAACAAAGCCACAAACAGGCGCCGAGATCCAAGTGAAGATAACCATTAAACGTTCAATGGCGCGCATATCTGTACTCATCATGGTTGGCATCCACTTTGTGTAAAACTTGCCACCTAGGATGACGAAGCCGGTTGTGTAAAAAACCGCCCAGCCAAGGGTTTCAAGAACATCTTTGCGCTTTAGGAATTTAGTAAAACGTTCTCCCGGAGTTGGATTTAATTCAGGTGCGTTGTGATCACTCATGCGACAGTTACCTTTCCTGACATGTATCCATAAGTTGACATCACGCCACCGAACTTACGGTAGGTGCCATCGCCACATGGGTATTCGCAGTTCCAGACGTAATCGCCTTTGCTGCCGGTTAAGAATGAGAATGTAACTGTGTGACCAGCATTCCTTGTTTCAGCATCCTTCGTTGGAATTGGATCGCCATTGTCCTTAGCTTCAACTTTAGGAAGCGGAACATTTATAAATAGTGGATCCTGAGTTCTAGTTGGCAAGCCGTGAAGTGTGAAGGTGTGCTGAACTTGGTCTGATGGAATTGATGTCTGGGCAACACCATCAAATGTTGCAGTGCCTCCAACAGTTCCGACTACCTTGCCAAAGTAAGGGTTATTTAATTCTTCACCGCTGTCATAGACGTGAATTGTCATTGTTATATAAGTATGTGCTGGAAGGACAACATGTGTGCTTGGACCATATTGTGGATAGCCGGTCTGCTTATTTACTTTGGCAGCGGCCGAACCATCCTTAAGCGCTGTTTCACCATCAGGGTAAACACCCATGGTGACGGCAGCTTTCGGATAACTCATTCCATTAACACTGATCGAATCAGCAGACTTTGTTGCGTAGATTTTTCCTTGGGGATCACCACTCACTGAGTGAAGTGTTAATCCGACAGTCGCAACGACTGCTACTCCAAGTAGAGTTCCAACTAAAGCGCTGGCAACTCTCTTAGAGGCAGTCATATTTGAACTTGCCATTTATGATGCCTTCCCTGTTTCTGTTGTATGTCCGGATTTAATCGGCAATGCAAAAAGATTGCATTCTGATGTGGTTTGGGTAACAACCATTGCTACAGGGTACGCTTATTTACAGGAAATTCACACACTTTTGGGGGGTCAATCTTGAGGCTAAACCCAGCTTGGGATCTGGCCTTTCTGGCGCTGCTTTCGAGTCTGGCGGGTTGGTACTTCTTTGAAAACTGGGTGAGTCAAGTGGTTTCTAGGGGGCGACAAATCCTCTTCTACCTCGGCATAAGTCTGGCTCTTATTTTATTGGTTGGCCCGATTCCACATTTGGCCGTTCGTAACTTCACCTTCCATATGGTTCAGCACGTTGGGCTGATGATGCTGATTGCCCCGCTGCTGGTTCTGGGCTCACCGATCGAATTAGCGCTCGCCTCAAAGAGTCCCAAGGTCTCAGGATTAGTGCGCGGCCTAGGTCGAAACCTATTACTTCGTCAATTATTTCGCCCAGAAGTTGGCTTTGGCATTTTTCTGGCAACTTTAATCGCAACCCACTTTTCACCACTAGCCGATGCCGGCATGACCAATAGCAATATCCATGTCCTTGAATTATTTATGTTCTTAATCGGTGGCTTTATTTATTATTACCCAGTTCTAAAAGGCAACCCAACGCCTTTCCAAGTTCCTTATTTTGCTCGGGTTCTTTCGCTCTTTGCGATGATGCTCCCAGAAACAATGACCGGATTCTTTTTATATTCTGGAAATAAACTTTTACATGCAATCCCGACGCAAATGTCAAACATGAAGGGGATGTCAGAACAACACTCAGGTGGCGCAATAATGTGGGCCATGGGAATGCTGATTGATGCCATTTGGATTGCATCGGCAGTAAATGATTGGATTCAAAATGAGAAGGCAGTTAGCGAAGGATTAGATCAACATGAGCACTAAAGAAGTCGATCCAAAAAGAAAGTGGTTACTGATCTTTATTCCCGTATGCCTAGTCATGGGAGTTCTTGAATTCTTTCGTGGCCTATCTGGAAATTCGCGGAGTTGGCTCTACGTCTTTGAGTGGCCATTCTTTGGCTTGTTTATTTATTACATGTATTGGAAGTTAGGGCAACCACAACCAGATTGGGATGAAAGTGATGATCCCAAACGCGAAATCGATTGATTAAAAATTACCAACTTTGGTGAAGTGGGCGACCTTCGGCATAACCAGATGCAGATTGAATTCCAACAACAGCTTTCTCGTGGAAGTCGGCGATACTGGTTGCGCCTGCATAAGTAAATGAAGAACGAACTCCAGCAATAATCTCATCTAATAAATCTTCAACGCCAGGGCGGGCTGGATTTATATACATACGTGATGAGGAAATTCCCTCTTCAAATAGGCCTTTTCGCGCCCGATCAAAGGCACCTTCAGTGGCGGTTCGGGCAGCAACCGCGCGAGCAGATGCCATGCCAAATGATTCCTTGTAAAGGCGACCATTTGAATCACGATTTAAATCACTTGGCGATTCAAAAGTTCCAGCGAACCAAGAACCGATCATTACTTGGGATGCACCAGCAGCTAGTGCGAGGGCAACATCGCGCGGATGGCGCACACCACCATCAGCCCAAACATGTTTTCCATGCTTTGCAGCTTCAGCGGCGCATTCAAGAACTGCGGAAAATTGTGGGCGACCAACACCGGTTTGCATACGAGTCGTGCACATGGCACCTGGTCCAACACCAACTTTAATAATGTCAGCGCCGGCCTCAATTAAATCTTTAGTACCAGCAGCCGTGACCACATTTCCAGCAACGATTGGAATCTTTGGTGAAATCGCGCGGATTAATTTAAGGGCTTCGATCATCTTTACTTGGTGACCATGGGCGGTATCAACAACTAGAACATCGGCACCGGCATCTATAAGCGCCTTCGCCTTAGCCGCAACATCGCCATTAATTCCAACTGCGCAAGCAATACGAAGTTTGCCATTTGAATCCAGGGCCGGCTTGTAGAGAGTTGCTCGAAGCGCACCAGTCTTAGTGAGAATTCCTACTAACTTTCCAGAGCTATCAACCACCGGTGCAAGTTTGCGCCGTTCTGCATTTAGAAAATCGAAGGCGGCTCTTGGATCAATATCGCTTTTGATTGTGACCAAGTCTTTACTCATGATCGTCTCTAATTGCGTGAATCGATCGACTCTTTCGCAATCGGCTTCGGTAACGATGCCAACTGGCTTGTTGTCCTTAACAACGATCAAGGCGCCATGCGCGCGCTTGTTAATTAGATCAATGGCATCGGCCACAGTGTTGTGGGGTTCGAGGGTTACTGGGGTATCAAAGAAAGTATTGCGTTCCTTCACCCATTTAATAACTTCGCTAACGATTTGTAACGGAATATCTTGTGGAATTACGGCGATGCCACCGCGGCGAGCAATAGTTTCGGCCATTCGGCGGCCAGAGATAGCGGTCATATTCGCAACAACTAAGGGAATAGTCGTGCCAGTTGCATCACTTGACGCGAGATCTACATCCATACGACTTTGGATTTCAGAACGGCTTGGGACTAAGAAAACGTCCTCGTAAGTTAGATCGTGACTTGGATTATTTATGAATCGCACGTGGGGCAACTATACCCCTAACCCTGACCGATAACCTAAGCGCATGTTTGGCATCGTGGGTGGGGGCACAGAATTCCTGCTTTGGACTGCCACTTTAGGGGCGCTCGTCGCGACCGTCTTTCATTGGCATAGAGTCTGCGTTCACAATTTCCGAAATATTTTCATTAGAGTTTCAGCAATTTTCCTGATTCAATTTCTATTCGTTGCCTCACTAGGAGTCGAATTAAATAAGTTTGGAAATTTTTACTCATCTTGGAGCGATCTACTTGGGCTTAATAATGATTTATCCAAAGTTGCAATAAGCCCGCAATCATTAGCCACGATCTCAGCTAATGATGTTATGAGCGCAAAACGAACTCCTGGCGGAAGTTTAATTTTTCGTGAAATAATCACGGGTTCGGCCTCAAATATCTCTAATCATGTTTATGTTGTTGCATCGCCAAGCATTAGCAAAATTTTAGAAAATAGCGTCTCCCCCCAACTACCTACCAATTACCAAGTAGTTGAACTCTTTCCGGGTTATCCCGGTGTTCCTGAAACTTGGATCGGCACTCTGCACGGAATCGAAACTATGGAGAACTTAGAAATAGCTGGCAAGATTCCACCGACAATTGCAATTATTCCATCGATCAATGTTGTGCGAGGTCTTGATACTGAATGCCTAAATATTCCAGGAACATCCCAGGTCGAAACTTGGCTGACTACCGATATGCGAATTTTTGCCCAGAAATTTATTGGATTAGATGATCGCAAGTGGTCGACCTTTGGTTTTTCAACGGGAGGTTGGTGCGCTGCCGAGTTAGCAATTCGCCATACAGACATCTACCAGCATGCGATCTCACTTGCCGGATATTTCTCCCCGAGTTTTTCGGCGGGAGTAAATAAGCGCGAACGCAATGTCTTGATGGGCGATTACGATCTTGCAAAAATTGTTAAAGGCCAAGCGACAAATCCTGATTTACTGATTATGTATTCCAAGAGCGATAAATTCTCATTTAGCTCGATGAATAAATTTATCGCTGGAGTAGGCACTTCAATTCCAATAAAATTAGTGGAGATTCCTCACGGTGGTCACAATATTAAAATCTGGCAACCATTTGTGCAGACTGGATTTAATTGGCTGGCGCAATTAAGTGCGCCAAAAACAGTGGAGAATAAAGGTAATTGACTAGACCGAGTGTGATCTAAATCCGGAGATAAATTTCTCCGCGCGCAAGGCCGCCCAGCCAACTTTCGGTAGCTCGCTCGCTTTTGGATAAATAACGTAACGGGTCTGCCACTCTGGCTGAAACTTTGCATTAAATCGGTACAAAGATTCAACTTGAAACCAATTTGAAAAGAAGCGAATTAGATTTCTAGTTCCGCGAGTAATTGGGCCAGCACTGATTTTGTCAGCTCTCTCGAAGAGCGATCTAAAGGCAGCAAAGTTGAGAGAGATATGAGTGATGCCGCCTTCTTTGGCATACTCGACAGTTTCAGCAATGATCAATTCATTTAAACCAGGATCAGTCCCACGTTCACGTTGCATGCGATCAAGTGAGACACGGTGATCACCCCATGGAACAAAATAGAGAAATCCTTTGATTTGCCCTTCAAGTTCGGCAATCGTGATCAAACAATTTGCATCGCGTGCTTCAGCAAATCGATCCATCGACATTGAGAAACCGCGCTCGGAGACGCCATAACGCCATTCCTTTGCAAGTTTACGAAGTTTTGAAATTTCCTCAGTGCTTAACTCACTAATACGCGCAGTCCGAGTGGTGTAACCCTTGCGACGAATTCGATTGACCATCTGGCGAACATTTGCCATTGGGCGACCTTCAAGTGTGAAATCTGTAACTTTAATTACTGCTTCATCGCCAATATCTATCGCCAACATATCGGCGCGCTCTACCCAGACTTCGCCACCGATATCACTTGCTCCCATAACAGCAGGAGTCCACGCATGCTCTTTTGCAATTGTTAGGAAGTTATCGATTGCCTCACGCCAGAGTGAATACTCACCAAAAGGATCACCACTCGCGAGCATCACACCGCCTTGCACTCGATAAGCGATTCCGGCTTTGCGATTATCAGACCAAACAACACTCTTATCTGCTCTAGTTGCAAAGTAGCCAAGGGAATCTTGATCTTGATCATGATTAATTAACGAAAATACTTGTTCCAGATCTTCATTCGACATTTTAGGTATCGGTGCCACACGTCTAAAGAAGAGCCAAACTGGGACTATTAAAGTGAAGAGACCCATAGTCAGTAGTGCAATATCAACCGTGTTTGAGACTCGTTCGGAGGTGAATTCAACCGGACCAGTTACTCCGATCATTCCTTCTACAACCGTTAGAAGAATATTCTTTATCGAAGGATTTCCAACTAAATCTTTACTGTGACGGAAATGAATCATGAAAGTGCCAGAAACTATTACTAAAGAAACGCCAATTAATAGCGCCCTTACAGGTGCAAACTTAGTTGTTGGGTCTGAGACAGCATAAAATTCGTTTCGACAAAAGATAAGTAAAATTAAAAGTCCGGCAGATATTAATATCTGAATTGGATGCCGATGGATTCTAAAGGCATCAGAAATAACATTTAAAGCTAATGCGGCGATAGCAAAGTTTTTTGCTCTAGATTTCCGGCGCTTTAGGCCGCGTGCCACAATAATTAAAAGGATTCCGGTAAATACCGCGGTAGAAAAGGCGGTTGCATTAATCAATACGGGTACGTAATGGTCCAACTTATTTGCTTGAGGTCGAAACTTTCTAATCACATTTGCCAAAATATTAAATATGCCAAATAGATAGGCAGCGCGTCCAAAGAAAGTCGGAGCAGAATTTGCAATTTTATTAATCATCTAAATACTCCGGTATGTCCAAGTGAGTAACGCCCAGGTTGCGGGTAGATCGAAAGTCCGTGCGGCTCTTTGCCCACCGCAATTTTAGTTAAGAATTTTCCATGCTCGATATCAAATACGTAGACCTCATTGTTGTAGCGGCCAGAGACCCAGAATTCCTTTCCATCAGCAGAAATTCCACCCATATCTGGCGAACCACCTCCAGGAATCTTCCATTTCGCAACCAAGGCATTATCGCTAAAGCGAAGAACCGAGACACTTCCTTCGCCACGATTTGTGATTAGTAGGTTCTTAGAATCACGAGTGACATATTCACCATGGGCGGCCTTACCTGTTTTAATAAATCCAAATGAGCCAAAGTTGTCGGCAGGCATGGTCCAGATTCCATCAGACATCATGTCGGCGACATAGAAGGTGCTGCCATCGGGTGAAATTTTTATATCTTGTGGCATTGGTTGCTTGTTGTAAGTCGTTGGAATTTTGGCGTACTTAAGGACCTTCATCTTTGCGGTATCAACCAACATTAGCTCGCCACTAAATTCGCAAGTTGCCACAAAAAATGTTCCATCTTTGCTCCAGTCAGCATGATTTAAGCCATCGCATTTAACTGGAACCGTCTTCCTAATCGCCATTGTGTGTGGATCACGAAAAACCAATTGGCGATCGGCTTCTGCCATAACAATCGCATATTTACCATTTGGCGTGAAATAGAGATTGTATGGATCATGAACCGCAACTGATTTGCCAAGAGTTACGGTCATTGGATTGATCGGAGTTAGGAAATTTCCTTCATTGTCATTTACCCAAAGTGTTTTTAGATCCCATGATGGGACAACATGTTGTGGGCCGCGTGGAGTTTTCCATGTAGCAATTACCTTGAAGGTCTTTGGATCAATTACGGAAATTGTGTTGGAGGTATGGTTTGGTACATATACGCGCTCGGGCATATCTTTAACAACAGGGCTAAGATGATTTGGGCGATCTGCGGAATAGATATCGTTCTGATCTAGTACGGGCGGCATACCTGCGAGTGGAGCGCTCGCGCCTGCTGGCACTATTCCAAGCGCTAAAACAATAATTGCAAATAATGCGGACAGCTTTTTCACGCAGCTCCTCCAAGTAGTTCGGTAAGGGTTACTGGAGTTAAACCCTTTGCATGCAAATTCTCGATAAGCCTTGGTAGCGCGTCGATCGTATTTTGATGGCCAAAGTGCAGACTAATGATGCTGCCATTTTTTACATCTTTTGCGACATTAGAAAGAACTGCTGCTTTACCTGGATCTTGGTAATCATGGGAATCTACATCGTAGGAGATGCAATTTTTATAACCATATTTAAGCGCGGTTTTTCTAATCAGCGCCGTGGAGTATTGCGTGCCTGATGGGCGAAACCACTTGCCATGATTGCCAATTAATTTCTTAAGTTCATTTGCGCAGCCGGCAATCTCCGAATCAACTTTTGCGGCAGAAATGGTTTTCATCTGCGTATGTGTCATGGTGTGATTGCCAAGATCATGTCCGCCATCCAAGATTGTCTTGGCGATACTTGGTTCGCTTGCCAAAAATGTGCCGACCGCAAAGACGCTAACTTGGGTCTTAGTGCTACTCAATATATTTAATAAGGTATGCGCAATTTTTAGATCGCCAGCGCCATGGAAGGTCAGGGCGACCCTAGGAGTCGAACGTGAACCATGGGCAATATCTGGCGATGCGGCGCTGGCCAGGGCGCTGAAAGGAAGTTGCATCAGCCCGCCTACGGCGATGGCGCTACCGACCAAAAAGTTACGGCGAGAGATCGTCATAATCGAAGGATACTCGCGTGGATAGGGCGATCTTGTGCGGGAAGTGGGTGGGAGTTGCTACTGTTTTGGCACCCGCTGAAATGGAGAGCACTTGAGCGAAGACGACGAGAACTCAGAGGATATTGTCACTGAGGAGATGCTTTGGGAGCGGATTCCTGAAGTTGAAGGGCTTGATCGTGCCAATACTTATTATGAATTGAGTGCGCGAATTTATGCGCGCGGACAATATGACGAGGCGCTGGCTTTAGCTGAAACCGCTCGCGATATTTATGCCGAATTGGGTTCGGTTGCTCCTTCGGATGGTCTAGCTCAGGCTTACTCTGCAATTGGCTATAACTTAAATCAACTCAAGCGAATCAATGAAGCCGCAAATGCCATGAGCAAAGCAGTCGAATTATTGCGCGAATCAAAATCGCCAATGGCGATTGATCTGGCCTGCACATTAGGTGAGTGGTGGTTTAGTTCAAAGGAATATCAAAAAACTATCGATTGCATGAGTGACTGCGTCCAAGAACATTTAGTTGATGGCAACGACAGTGGCGCGGCAAATGATTTATATCTAATTGGTTGCGCACAACGCGAACTTAAGAATTACGGTGATGCGCTTGAAGCATTTCAAGAGGCCAGAACTTATTTCAAGAAGTTGAAGGAAGTTATCAACGTGGGTCGTTGTGATCAAAAGATCGCCCATTGCCTAATAGAACTTGGCGATGGCGAAGCGGCCTTGATTTCAGCACAGAAATCACTTGATGTTTTCAATACCGCGCACGATCACTATCGTGAGACTTACTCAATGCTGGAAGTAGGCAAAGCACAAATCTTGGCTGGTCAAGAAGAGACTGGTCTAAATACCTTAGATCGCGTCTTAGAGATTGCTACGGAATCAGACAATAAAGATTTTGAATTCATCGTTGAGATAGAACGACGCATTGCAGAAGTCCTACATAACTTGGGGCGCGATGATGAGGCTGATGAAATCGAAAGAAGAATCGCTGCTGTTGCCGAAATAATCGATAACGATTAATTATTAAGGTGTTGCATTGCCCAGGCATACATGGCAATTGCACCTGCGGCAGAAGCATTCATAGATCTCGTTGAACCATATTGGCGAATCGCCAGGACAGTCTGGCAAATAGCGACCGCCTCATCTGACATGCCGGCACCTTCTTGTCCAAAGAAGAGCACACATTTTTCTGGCAGCCGTGTCGTTTCAAGTTCCTTGGAAATTGGCAGATTGTCGATTCCAATTATTGGAGTCTCATTTTCGGCACACCAATTGGCAAAGTCTTGGACGGTTGGGTGATGAAGCACATGTAGGTATTTATCGGTAACCATAGCCCCGCGCTTATTCCAATCGCGCTTTCCAACGATATGTACCTTCTCAACATTGAAGGCATTAGCTGTGCGAACTACCGAGCCAATATTTAAATCATGTTGCCAATTTTCAATTGCAATTTGAAGTTTATGTCGTTTGGTATCTAAGTCAGCGACGATTGCTTCAACGCTCCAGTAGCGATACTTATCTAATACATTCCTGCGATCGCCATTTTCAAGTAACTCTAAATCAAAGTGAGCATCAGTTGGCCACGGCTTTGGGTGAGGTCCGACTCCGACAACTGGATAGAATTCGCCAGGTCCAATTTCTGCGGTGGTCATATCGCAACTTTAGGGGGAGTTAGTGGTTAAGGAAAAATCCTGGCTTCCAATTTATCTCGCTCTTGGTTTTATCTGGGGCTGCTCATTCATCTTCATTAAGTTAGGTCTCGAGTTTCTAACGCCGCAAGGCGTTGCCTTTGGTAGATGCGCCCTCGGGTCAATAACACTTTTAATTATTTTGAAGGTTAGAAAAATCTCCCTTCCAAGTGGCACCAAAACTTGGTTTTACCTTTGGATTGTTTCGCTCTTGCTAAATGTTATTCCTGGAGTGCTTTTTGCATTTGCAGAACAACGAGTGACTTCCATTCTCGCCGGAATAATTAATGCCTGCACGCCCTTGGCAAGTGTCATAGTTACGTTAATTGCATTTCGTGATCAGAAACCTAAGGCCTATCAACTTCTAGGTTTGGTAATTGGTGGATTGGGAGTTGCGACAGTTCTCGGAGTCTGGCGCGGCATCGGTTCTAATTCTGGAGTTGGCGTAATCGCCTTGCTCGCCGCGGTTACTTGCTACGGACTTTCTTTTCCGATTATTCGCAAGTACTTGACGCCGCTTAAGTTGCGATCTGAAAGTTTGGCCGCTGGCCAAGTAACTTCTGGAGCAATAACCCTGCTGCCATTCTTTCTAATAAATGGCATTGCCAAAGATCAGTACCGAGTCGGTCCAGTTTTGGGAATGCTTGCCCTTGGAATCTTTGGTAGTGGAATCGCCTACATTTGGAATTTTAGAATCGTTGAATTAGCGGGTGGTTTTATTGCAAGTAGCGTCACCTACCTGACGCCTGTCGTAGCGGTGATAGTCGGTGCGATTTTCCTTGGCGAGAAAGTTTGGTGGTTTGAGCCACTTGGTGGCCTTGTGGTGCTCTTTGGCGCGGCCATTTCGCAGGGTAGGTTCAATCGACTACTTAAAATTGAAAGCAAGGCATAATTACCTAATGCGCAAAATCGGAATAGCCATTACGGCCCTTGGCCTATCGCTATCCACTATTGCACCGGCGAATGCAAACTTACTTCCTAAGTCTTTTTTGAAGTTAGCTAACTCTCCCGCACTAGCTCATCCAGGAATCATCGTGATTAATCCAAATAGCAATCAAACCCTCTTCGAAGATAATGCAGATACTTTGCGAGCCCCGGCCTCGGTTCTCAAATTAGTATCTATGACTACGGCTGTAAAAACTTTGGGCGTTGATAAAGTTTTTAACACTTCAATTTATGCGACAAACCAAGCGGATACTTTTGCATTGATCGGCGATCGGGATCCCTGGCTAACAGCTACCCCATACGAAGCAAAGAAGTACCACCGTGCTTTTTCGCCCTCATTAATAAATGCGATCCTTAAAGAGCACCCAGAAATGCGCACAATTAATTTAGATGTGAACGGTGTTTATTCAGCTGATTTAGAGATCCTGAAGCGTTTTTATCGCCATCACTTGACCATCAATATAAATCAGATGCCATCTATTGAAGCAGCAAAGGCTGAGGCGACAACTAAGTTGGCCGAGATTCAATCTCCACCTCTAAAAAATATTGTGCAATTTACCTTGCTTTGGTCTGACAATATTTTGGCAGATCGGTTAGCGAGATCGGCTGGACTTCAGCTTGGACTTGGCACTGATGTTGCTGGAATTCAAGGTGCCTTTGATAAAACATTAACTGAATTGGGTGTTTCGACAGATGGTCTCCAGGTTTTTGATGGAAATGGTTTATCGCATGAGACGAGAATTTCGGCGCACACTGTTGCCAATCTATTAATAAAGATCAAAGAAGATCCTGCGCTTTCAGTTATTTATGAAGGCCTGCCGCTTGCGGGAAAAACTGGAACTTTGAAAACTCGTTTTGTTAAAGATGCACCTAAGGCGGTTGGTCTAGTTAAAGCAAAAACTGGCTGGATTGATACCTCTGTCAGCCTGGCTGGATATGTAAATGTTGGTGCAGAACAATATGTATTTGCCGTAATTGCCGATCATGTGAAGCCATATGAAACATATCGCGCACAGGCACGAATTGCGATTGACAAGATGCTGGCAACAATTGCGAAGCCGGCCTAATGTATAAATTAAGAATTGCGCCATATGTAGCGTTGATGAAATTAAGAGTTGTAGAACTCTTACTAGTCACAACGCTCCCAGCCTTATTTTTAGCGGCTAAGGCGACGCCTTCCTGGAAAATCACGATTGCAACTCTTATTGGTGGCACTTTGGCTGCCGGCGCCTCAAATGCTTACAACATGATCATTGAAGTGGATTCCGATCGCTTAATGGCACGCACCGCAAAGCGACCAATTGTTAATGGAGATGTTTCTGAATCACAGGCATTTATTTTCGCTTCTGCCCTAACCATTGTTTCGCTCTTAATTTTCTCAATCTTTACAACGGTACTTGCAACAATTCTGACTGCAGCGGCGATTGTCTTTTATGTCTTTGGTTACACAATTGGGTTAAAGCGTCGCACCTCGCAAAATATTGTTTGGGGTGGCGTTGCAGGTTGCATGCCGGTTCTAATCGGCTGGGCAGCAATCACTAACTCACTTTCACTAACCGCCTGGCTCTTCTTCTTCTTAATATTCTTCTGGACGCCACCGCACTTTTGGGCTCTAGCAATTAAATATAAAGATGATTACGCCGCGGCTGGAATCCCGATGTTGCCGGTCGTAGCCTCAATTAAAAATGTGCGAAATCAAATGTGGTTCCACACAATCGGAATGATTCTCTGCTCATTTGGCGTGGATGCCAGCGCGCATTTGCCTTGGTGGTGCTGGGTTATTACGGCAGTGATCGCTCTTGGGTTTGTGCAGCAATTAATAAGCATTGATGGCGAAGATTCAAATAAGGCAGCTGCCAAGTTATTTCACTGGTCAATTACTTACTTGACTGTTTACTCACTGCTCTTGGTTATTGCAGTGCTTGTTGCAAATCCTTAATTAGATCGGACGAATGTTCTAGCCCGACAGATAGGCGCGCCAAAGAATCAGTAATGCCCATGGAAGCTTTTGTTTCGGCATCTAATCTGCGATGAGTCGTAGATGATGGATGAGTTATTAAAGATTTACTATCGCCCAAGTTATTGGAGATATCAATAACCTTGAGTTGATCCATAACTTCAAAGAGTGCTTTAGATCCGCCATGAACTTCAAAACTAAGAGTTGTACCACCACCGCTCATTTGTTTTTGGGCAGTTGCATAACCTGGATGAGTTTTAAGTCCTGGGTAATTAACGCTCTCAATCTTTGAGTTTTGTGCTAAAAATTCGGCAACCACCTGAGCGTTTTCGTTCATACGATTAACTCTCATTGAAAGTGTCTCTAAAGATTTAACCAAGACCCAGGCATTGAAGGCGCTAAGAGTTGGGCCGGTATGTCGGATAAATGGATTTAAGTATGAGTGGATGTAATCAAAGCTGCCAAGAATCGCGCCGCCAAGTACTCGACCCTGCCCATCGATATGTTTTGTAGCTGAGTACATAACAACATCCGCGCCATGTTGCAATGGCTTTTGCAAAATAGGCGATGACATAACGTTATCGACGATAACTGTCGCACCTACTTTATGCGCCAGATCGCTAACCACTTGCAGATCAACAATCTCTAGCATCGGATTACTTGGGGTTTCTATAAATACAACTTTGGTTGGCTTATTTAAAGCCTTTGCCCAAACTTCCGGATCATTTCCTTTAACAAATTCAACGCTGACGCCCCATTTAGGCAAGATTTCATTTAATACGACATAGCAAGAACTAAACATTGAGGCGGCAGCAACAATGCGATCACCGCTTTCAACCATGCAGGCAACCGAAGCGAACATCGCAGACATTCCGGATCCGGTAGCAACACAAAACTCTGCACCTTCGATTGCAGCCAAACGCTGTTCGAACATTGCAACCGTTGGGTTGGCAAAACGACTATAAACAAAGTGATCTACCTCGTCGGTAAATGAATGAACCGCTTGTTCGGCGCTTGTATATGTGTAGCCACTTGTTAGGTACATGGCCTCACCGGTCTCACCAAATCCAGAGCGCGCTAGGCCAGCCCTTACTGCGAGTGTTTCTTCATGTAACTCCCAGTCAGGTGTGACATCACATGATTCGTTTGAGTATCCCCAAGGGCGATGTTGGTGCGACATGTTCGTAGTTTAGTAGTTATGGTTGAGAGGTGGATACGCCCCCAGATTCAACTATTGCAATAAGTACAAGTGGCCTGACAAAGATTTATGGCGATCGCGCAGCGCTCTCCGATGCCACATTCACAGTTCCCGCCGGGACTATCTGTGGTTTTGTTGGTCCAAATGGCTCGGGCAAAACAACAACAATTCGAATGTTGCTTGGGCTAATTTCCCCAACCTCGGGCTCGGCATATGTTTTAGGTGAGAAAATTTCGCAACCAGAAAATTATCTCCCACGCGTGGGCGCCATGATTGAAGGACCGGCTTTTTATCCGGCGCTTTCCGGCGCGGAGAATTTAAAGGTTTTAGCCAATCTTGGCGGGTTTCCAATTTCACGAGTTACCGAACTTCTAGAAAAAGTCGGCTTAGGCGAACGCGGTCAATCTAAATATAAAACCTATTCATTAGGCATGAAACAACGACTAGGAATCGCAGCGGCACTCTTGCCAAATCCAGATTTATTAATTCTAGATGAACCAACAAATGGTCTCGATCCATCTGGCATTCACGAAGTACGCGAACTTATTCGATCACTTGCAAGATCCGGCACAACCGTCTTTGTATCTTCACATCTACTTAGTGAGTTGGAGATGATTTGTGAATCGCTGGTAATGCTCCGCGAAGGAAAGGTAATTTTCACCGGATTAACCCAAGAACTTTTAAAAGCCCAGACTCCGTTGATCGTTGCAATTCCAGAGTACGCAGTTGACCTGGCAAAATTAGTAGGAATTGTTACTGCCGCCGGGTTTACTTCCAAGGTGGTCGCTGAAAGGTTAGAAATAAGCGCGCCAGTTGATTGGTCGGCAACTTTGAATCGTTTGGCCTTTGAGGCTGGGATTACCTTGTCTGCCATCTCAAAAGTTTTACCAAGCTTGGAAGATACCTTCTTTGAAATGACAGGTGATGCCCAATGATTAATGTTGTTATTGCTGAATTGCGTAAGTTACGTCGACCAACCCTTCTACTTTCAACCTTACTTACTGTCGGATTGTTATCTGGATTATTTACATCACTAGTTTTTCTTCGCGTCGGCGCCAAGGGTGGCAATGGCAAGCGCGGCGAGGCAATCACTGCAGCAGAGTTAAGTCACGCTACCGGCTTCTTATATGGATTTAAGTTAGTTGGAACCTTTTTAGGTTTAGTTGCGCTATGCGTCTTTGCTTCGCAAACTGCACAGGAATACACCTACGGAACCCTTCGCAATCTCTTAGTTCGCCAGCCAGCTCGCATGAAGGTATTAGCTGGCAAATTTATCTCGATGAAAATATTTGCCGCGGCCATGGTTATCTTCGCCGGAACAATAACAATTTCACTTTCTTATGCTTTAGCTGGCCACGCAAAGGTCTCGACCAGCCTTTGGTCTAGCGGGGCAGCGATGCATCTGCTTGCCCAGGCCACTTTAAATATATTTATCCAAACCTTAAGTTTCGGTCTCTTTGGAATGATTCTCGGACTCTTATTTAGATCACCAATTAGTGCAATTGCAGTTGGGGTTATCTGGACCTTGATTTTGGAGACAATTCTTGGTGCGGTTATTTCAAGTACTAGTAAGTGGTTGCCTGGAGCCAATTTTTCAAATATTGGTGAAGGAGGCTCGCTTCTAGTTAGCTATAAACATTCACTGGCTGTGACTCTCTGCTATCTCTTGCTCGGTTCTTTAATCGTTTCAGTGCTTTTCAAAAGGAGAGATGTCGCAAATTAGCGACACCGCTACAAGTTAGCGAAATTTCTCAGCCTGGCGCCTTACCCTTGTGGGATTAACTTCCCTGGAGGTATTGATGTTTGTAAATCGGAGCAAGCGCGCGCGAGTAGTAATCGCTGCCATTCTCCTTTTCACATTAGTTAGTCCTACCTTCGCGCAGGCAAAAACTCCGGCCCCAACCCAAGCGCAGATTGATGCAGCTAAGGCGGCCGAAGCGGCGAAGGCTGCTGCAGCAGCTGCGGCACAAAATAATTTAAATAAAGCAACCCAAACCCTTAATCAATTAGTAGCCGTAGCAAATGCTGCAACTACCGCTTATAAAAAAGCGCAGAAAGATTTAGCTCTTGCTACAGCAAATGCAAATGCTGCTGCATTGCATGCACAAAAGACCCAAGCAGCGGTTAATGCAGCAAATCAAACTATTGGAAAGATGGCGGCCAATGCCTACAAAATGGGTGGCGATTTCACAAATATCAACTCAGTTCTTAATGCAAATGGGCCACAAGATTTAATTGATCGACTCTCAACTTTAAATAATTTAGGTGCGGCAAATTCGACTGCGCTAAAGCGATACCAAGCCGCAGAAGTTGTTGCAAAGGCAGCCCAAGCAGAAGCCGATCGCACTAAAGCAATTCAAGTTACAGCTACGGCAAAAGTTGCTGCAGCAAAACAAGCCGCGGATACTGCGAAAGCTGCACAACAAAAAGAGGTTGATCGATTAACAGCAATTCAAAATCAACTAGCCGCTGAACTAGCAAAGGCTAAGAATTTTAGAATTACCTTGGAACAACAAAAGCAACTCTCACAACTAGAAGAGGCCAATTCAAATATTGCTGCCCAAACTTCTGGACAGTTTAAAGTTTGGCCTGATCGTGGTTTTAAAGGTCGCTCAACAATCCGATCAACTGACGCGATACGTTCCGATGCCGTTGCCTTTGCAAAGAAGCAGGTATTGGCCAGACTCCCATATGTCTGGGGCGCACAAGGACCGAACTCCTTTGACTGTTCTGGTCTGGTCTATGCCGCTTACCGCTCTGCTGGTCTTGGCTATCCAGCTTGGTCACGGCTAAATGCAGCGCTTTATTTTGTTGATACAAAGCGAGTTCCATTTAGCCAATTAGTTCCAGGTGACTTACTGTTCTATTCATATGATGGATCAGTTCAAAATATTCATCACATAACAATTTATGCTGGCAATGGGATGATGTGGGAAGCGAATTCAAAGCATGCCGGGCTCTTATATTCAAATATGTATAGCATCAAGGGCTTAATGCCATCTGGCGGTCGCGTTTAATTCTTTATTAGAGTGCTCCCATGAGCGCAGCTAATCCAGCAACGGTGGAACTTCGCCGAACCCTGCGTCCGTGGCTTTCAAATTTGCCGCCATATTCAAAAGCCTTGGTCGGTGTTTCCGGTGGCGCCGATTCTTTAGCGCTCGCAATTGGTCTTAAATTAGAGGCACAAAATTTTAATGTGGATGTAATTCCAGTAGTGGTCGATCACGGTTTGCAGGAAAACTCCGATGTAATAGCAAAATCAGTAGTTGAAAGATTGAAGGGGCTAGGTTTTGCTGAGGTTTTTTCAGGACGGACTCAGGTAACAATGCTTGATGGTTTAGAAGCTTCGGCTCGCAGAGCGCGTTACCAAATATTCAATCAGGCTTTAGATACATATGGTGCCGGAGTTTTTTTCTTGGGTCACACTGAGAATGATCAAGCCGAGAGTGTCTTACTTGGACTAGCACGTGGTTCTGGAACAAAATCGCTCTCTGGAATGGCCCAAGTTAATGGTGCATTTATTCGGCCGCTACTTAATCTTTCGCGTGAAGTAACAGAGGAAGTTTGTGCGGAAAATAAAATTGAATACTGGAGTGATCCACATAATTTAAATGAAGATTTCACTCGAGTTCGGGTACGCAAAAATATTTTGCCGCTGATGGAGAGCGAGATTGGCCCCGGAATCATCAAAGCTCTCGCCAGATCTGCCCGAATTTTGCGCGAGGATAGTCAGGCGCTGGATGCACTTGCTAGCGAATTCTTAGTTGGAAGATTGGTTAATGATCTGGAGATTTCAGAGTTGGCGGCTCTACCCAAGGCGATCCGCTCCCGAGTATTGCGACTGGCCATCTACTCGGCTGGGGCCCCGGCAGGCTCAATTTCCGCCGAACACCTCGAACCGATCGAGGCGCTGGTCACAGATTGGCACGGGCAAGGGGTTACTTCGCTCCCAGGTGGTGTGAAGGTCACCCGATTATCGGGCAGACTTTCGCTCTCATAACCGCAACTTTAGAAAGGCAAGCCACCTGTGGACTTAGCAACAACTGGCACCGATATCGAGAAGGTAATTGTTTCGCATGACCAGATTCTTGCCCGCTTAAAAGAACTTGCTGCTCAAGTTGAAAAAGATTACGCCGGACGTGACCTCTTACTAATTGGTGTACTAAAGGGCGCAGTTATGACTATGGCAGATTTTGCAAGATCGCTACAACGTCACATCGAGATGGATTGGATGGCGGTCTCTTCTTACGGCTCCGGAACAAAATCAAGTGGCGTAGTTAGAATTTTAAAAGATTTAGATCGAGATATCACCGGACGAGAAGTAATAATCGTTGAAGATATTGTTGATACCGGTTTGACCCTTGGCTGGCTTAAGTCAAATCTAGAGTCACGTGGTGCAAAGAGCGTTGAAATTTTAACCATGCTTCGCAAGCCAGATGCCGCAAAGGTTGAAGTTGATGTTAAGTATGTTGGTTTTGATATCCCAAGTGAATTTGTTGTTGGATATGGCTTAGATTTCAATGAAAAGTATCGCAACCTTGATTTTATCGGCGTACTAGCAAAGCACATGTACTCATGACAACTAAGAAACCTACTAAGAAGGCAGCGCCAAAGAGTTCAAAGCCAAATTTGAAACCGAAGTTGCCAGAAAATAAAGTAAAACTTCCAAAGATCAACTTCCGTCGTTTGATGCGCGGACCGTTGTTCTGGATCGTTATGGCCTTAATCGTTGTAAGCGTCTTTGGCAAGATTTCAACAAGCGGAAATCAATTTGTCAAGACTGATACCTCAACTCTTCTAGCTGCGATTAGTTCCGAGAAGGTTGAATCAGCAAAGATCATTGATAAAGATCAAAAGCTGGAAGTTATTTTAAAGAGCGGTCAATACCTCAAGGGTTCACAACGCCTTTACTCTTCTTACGTAACTGGTGAAGAGCCAGGGATTGTTGAATTATTAACCAGTAATCCACCACCAAAGGCTTGGGATGTAACAGTTCCAACTCAATCATTGTTGGTCTCGCTCTTTATGAGCTTTGCGCCATTACTTTTAATTGGCTTCCTATTACTTCTATTTATGGGGAATACCCAAGGTGGAAATCGAGTATTTTCATTTGGAAAATCTCGGGCGAAACTTCAAAATAAAGAGACTCCGACAAATACTTTCGCCGATGTAGCAGGCGCTGATGAAGCTGTCGCCGAATTAGTCGAAATTAAAGATTTCCTAGCTGCGCCACAAAAGTATCAAGATATGGGCGCCAAGATTCCAAAGGGAGTTTTACTCTACGGCCCTCCCGGAACCGGAAAGACTCTGTTGGCTCGCGCCGTCGCCGGTGAAGCGAATGTTCCGTTCTATTCCATTTCAGGTTCTGAATTTGTGGAGATGTTTGTTGGAGTTGGCGCATCTCGAGTACGCGATCTCTTTACGCAAGCAAAGGCAAATGCCCCAGCCATCGTTTTTGTTGACGAGTTAGATGCTGTTGGTCGGCAACGTGGTACGGGTATGGGCGGCGGCAATGATGAACGCGAACAAACGCTTAACCAATTACTTGTAGAACTAGATGGCTTTGAACCAAATAGCCAGGTCATTTTAATAGCTGCAACAAACCGACCAGATGTTTTAGATCCGGCCTTACTTCGACCAGGACGTTTTGATCGCCAGATTCCAGTTGACCGCCCAGATCTAAAGGGTCGCGTTGCAATCTTGAACGTTCATGCAAAGAACAAACCAATTGCCAAGAGCGTTGATATGGAAGAGTTTGCCAAGCGCACTCCTGGTTTTACCGGTGCTGATTTAGCCAACGTTTTAAATGAGGCCGCGCTATTAACGGCTCGCGAAAATGCAAAGGTAATCACAACTGAATATTTAGATGAGGCGATCGATCGCGTTATGGCTGGACCACAACGCAAATCACGTTTGATGACCGAAGAAGAACGTCGCATTACTGCTTACCATGAAGGCGGACACGCGCTTGTTGCGCATGCGCTTCCACAGACTGATCCGGTTCATAAAATCACGATCATGCCTCGAGGTCGGGCACTTGGTTACACCATGATCCTGCCGGAAGAAGATCGTTATGCAACAACTCGAAACCAATTATTAGATCAGCTGGCTTATTCATTGGGCGGTCGCGCTGCGGAAGAATTGATCTTCCACGATCCAACTACCGGCGCCTCAAACGATATTGAAAAGGCAACTAATTTGGCTCGTGCAATGGTTACGCAATATGGAATGACCGAGCGTATTGGTGCGATAAAACTTGGCGTTAGCGAAGGAGATCCATTCCTTGGCAAGACTTATGGCCACGAACGTGATTACTCAGAATCTGTTGCAAGTATCGTCGATCAAGAGATTCATGATCTAATTACAAATGCGCACCAAGAGGCATATGAAATTCTTGTAGAAAATCGTGCTACCTTGGATAAATTAGTAACGATTCTCCTTGAGAAAGAGACAATTCTTAAGGATGAGATCGAAGTTATATTTAAGGGCGTTAAGAAGGTCTCAAGGCGTCCAGCTTGGACCGGATCTGCAAACCGCAAACCAAGTGAACTCCCACCTGTTGCGATGGCGCCGGCTAAGAGCGGAATAGTAAGCGTTGCCGCGAAGGCACCTACTGAAGCTCCGATTGAAGTGAAGCCAGAAGTTAAGAAAACTAGCGCAAAGAAAAAAGTTACACCGCCACCTGCGGAGGCTTAAGTGAGTGAGATTAGTTCGGTATCGATGGGGCCACATGATGGAGGCGCCAAGAACGCCTTTGATCAGGCCCGCGCTGAACGCGCGGTTACCGAATTACTTCTAGCAATTGGTGAAGATCCAAATCGCGAAGGTCTGCAAGATACACCGGCTCGAGTAGCGAGAGCGCTTAAAGAAAACTTTGCCGGACTTTGGCAGACTCCGGAAGAAGTTCTATCAACGACCTTTGATATTGGCCATCGAGAATTAGTAATCGTTCGAGATATTGAAGTCTTCTCTCATTGCGAACATCACCTAACTCCTTTTCATGGAGTTGCGCATATCGGTTACATCCCAGGAGAACGTGGTCAGATAACCGGTCTTTCAAAGTTAGCCAGGCTCGTAGATTTGTATTCAAGAAGACCTCAAGTTCAAGAGCGCTTAACTTCGCAAGTGGCTGATGCACTAGTTGAAGTATTAGACCCAGCTGGAGTCATCGTTGTTATCAATTGTGAGCACCTGTGCATGTCTATGCGCGGAGTACGTAAATCCGAAGCGCGCACTATTACAAGTGCAGTACGCGGACAACTTCGCGATCCAGCTACTCGCGCGGAAGCAATGAGTTTAATTACCGCGAATAATCGGTAAACATGAGCCAAGAACGTACCCTGGTTATGGGAATCTTGAATGTAACTCCAGATTCTTTTGCAGATGGTGGAAAACATTTTAATTTTGATTCAGCGATCGCGCGGGCAAAAGAGATGATTGCCGAAGGCGTTGACATCATCGATGTAGGCGGAGAGTCAACTAGACCGGGCGCAGAACGCGTAAGTGAAGAGGAAGAGCGGGTGCGCGTTATTCCAGTAATCACGGAGTTAGCTGAGCTTGGTGCAACTATAAGTATCGACACAATGCGTGCTTCAACTGCCGTAGCGGCGATTGGTGCGGGAGCAACTTTGGTCAATGATGTTAGTGGTGGTCTGGCAGATCCTGATATGGCAAAGGTAATTGCCAAGAACCCAATGGTTCAATATGTAGTTATGCATTGGCGCGGACACTCAAAGCAGATGCAAGAAGCTGCAGTTTATAAAGATGTGGTCTCAGAAGTTAAGAACGAACTAGATGAGCGAGTAATAGATCTTTTGAAAAGCGGCGTAAATGCGGAACAAATAATTATTGATCCGGGTATTGGCTTTGCGAAAGAGGCCGCTCACAATTGGGAGCTCCTGCGAAATATCGAACGTTTGGCGCTCTTGGGATATCCAATTTTGGTTGGCGCTTCGCGCAAGCGATTCCTAGGCGAGCTACTTGGTGCTAACTCACCAGATGATCGGGAGGCGGCAAGTATTGCCATCACCACAAAGATGGCAGAGCTAGGAATTTGGGGAGTGCGCACCCACTCAGTGAAGCCACATCGCGATGCGATTGAAGTAGTTACTGAGCTATCAAAATGAGCGACCTAATTTCAATTCTTGGTGTTAGTGCAATTGGCTATCACGGCGTCTTTCCAGAGGAACGTAGAGATGGTCAGGAATTTATCGTTGATGCAGATCTCCAATTAGATCTTAGCGCTGCTGGAGAAAGTGATGATCTAACAAAGACTATTGATTATTCAAAGGTAGCTGACTTGATCGTATTTGAAATTACTGGAACTCCGGTGAATCTGATTGAAGCGTTGGCAACCAGAATCTGCGCAAAAATTTTAGGCGAATTTAGCCAGGTTGATAAGTTAAAAATTACGGTTCATAAGCCCAGCGCTCCAGTAGTTGCAAAGTTCTCAGATATCTCAGTAACGATTGAGAGATCTCGTTGAAGGTAGTTATTTCGCTGGGATCTAATCTTGGCGATCGGGAAGAGAATTTAGAATCAGCAGTAACTGAATTAAATAAACTTGTGAGGGTAACTCATCTATCAACCTTTTATGAGACCGATCCAGTTGGGGGTCCACAGCAGCCCGATTATTTAAATGCGGTCTTGATTGCCGAATCAGAACTTGCCCCGGAAGAGTTGTTAGAAGAAGTCATGGCAATTGAAGCGGGACTTGGTCGAGTGCGATTAGAACGCTTCGGTCCGCGCACTATCGATATTGATTTAATTACCATCGACGATTTAGAAATTAAGAGCATCAGACTAGAAATTCCACATCCACGGGCACACGAGCGCGCTTTTGTTTTAGAACCGTGGTTGGAGATTGATCCTGAAGCGAGAATTCCTGGCCGGGGCCAGGTGAGCGCTCTTTTAGCGCAATTGTCGGATTCGGAGTAGCCTTTTATTCACGAGCCCGGTACCCGGAAAGGACTGGAGCATGAGCCTAAATCTAAAGCAACCAGTTGCCTTTGTTCCGACCATGGGCGCACTCCATGCCGGACATCTCTCCTTAATTGAGATTGCCAAAAGTTATTGTGACGAAGTTGTTGTAAGTATCTTCGTAAATCCATTGCAATTTGAAAACTCAGATGATTTAGCGAAATACCCACGTTCGCTGACGAGTGATATTGAGCTTGCAGAAAAGTCTGGCGCTACTTTTGTCTGGGCCCCAACATTCGAAGAAATTTATCCAACCAAACCGGAAATCATTTCTTCGGGTGCGATTGGAAATTTATTTGAAGGAGTTCACCGCTTTGGCCATTTTGATGGAATGTTGACGGTAGTAAAAAGGTTATTTGAAGAGGTAAAACCTAAGTATGCAATTTTTGGTGAGAAAGATTTTCAACAATTATTTTTAGTTAAGAAAATGGTGGCCGACTTAGCTATCCCGGTAAAAATTATTGCCGCCCCAATAATTCGGGAGAGTTCTGGTCTGGCGATGTCCTCTAGAAATACCCGACTCTCTGAGATCGACAAAGTTAAAGCCACCGTTATCTCAAAGGCGCTTTTTTCCGCGGCCAAGAAGGAGCCAACAGAAAAGGCTCGGGCGGAATTACTTAAAGTACTAAGTAGTGAATCAGATTTTATTTTGGATTATGCCGAGATTATCGATGAGGCGACCTTTGAAGTCGCTAATGAAGAAAGCCTAAATACCCGAGCCATTGTCGCGGGTTGGCTAAGTGGGATCCGTTTGTTAGACAATATGCCAATGCGGAGCGCACTATGAAATTACTTTCGGGCGTACCCGGCTGGACGGTAACCGCAGATGTAGTTGTGATTGGTTCCGGCGTAGCTGGATTAACGACTGCGCTAAATCTTCGTGCAAGTGGTCTCTCGGTTTTACTTGTTACGAAGGCGCAGATAGATGAAGGTTCGACAAAGTGGGCGCAAGGTGGAATCGCAGCGGCCCTTGGACCGGGCGATACGCCAGATCAACATAAGAAAGATACTTTGATCGCTGGCGCCGGACTTTGCGATAGCAAGGCAGTTGAAGTTTTAGTAACCGAGGGACCGGAGGCTGTACGTAAGTTAATTGCCCGCGGCGCAGTCTTTGATAAATCGGAAAGCGGTGAAATTTCACTAACCCGCGAAGGTGGGCATCTGCGTAATCGCATTCTGCACGCCGGTGGCGATGCAACTGGGGCAGAAGTTTCAAGAGCTCTATTGGCTGCAGTTCAAGAAGATTCTGGCATTGAAGTTATCGAAAATGCGCTTGCAATTGATGTCTTACAAAATTCCGCTGGAAAAGTTTATGGATTAACACTCCATGTTATTGGCGCGGGAAGTCGAGATGGTGTTGGTCGAGCGCTGGCTCGAGCCGTTGTCATCGCGACAGGTGGTCTTGGCCAGGTTTATTCTCAGACTACAAATCCATCAGTTTCAACTGGTGATGGTGTGGCGCTAGCCCTTCGCGCCGGAGCAGAGATCGCGGATGTTGAATTTATTCAATTCCACCCAACTGTTTTGTGGCGCGATGAAAGTTTATCTGGGCAACAGCCGCTAATTTCTGAAGCGGTTAGAGGTGAAGGCGCCTTCTTGGTAAATAACAAGGGCGAACGCTTTATGAAAGATAAACATCCGCAGGCAGATTTAGCGCCGCGCGATATCGTTGCAAAAGAAATTTTTAGACAGATGAAGGAGAGCAATTCGCCTCATGTTTGGCTTGATGCAACTGGGATTAAAGATTTCCCAGATCGCTTTCCGACAATTTATGCATCTTGTTTAGAGAATGGGATTGATCCAACAAAGCAATTGATCCCAGTATCTCCAGCTTCGCATTATGCATCTGGTGGCGTGCTTGTTGATTTAGTCGGCAGAACAACCATTCCAGGACTTTATGCGTGTGGTGAAACCGCTTGCACTGGTGCGCATGGCGCCAATCGATTAGCTTCAAACTCCCTGCTGGAAGGCTTGGTCTTTGGCACCAGAATCGCCTCAGATATTGCACAAAATATTGGAGCAGAAATTGCTGCGGAAGAAATTGCGCAACCAACTTTATTAATTGATCCAGCGATTAAATTGACCTTGCAATTAGCGATGAGCCAAGGCGCCGGCGTAATGCGTTCGGAAAGTTCGTTACGTGAGACTTTAGCGACGCTAGAGCAATTAGGAACTAGAACTTTTACGCAGCCTTGCATTGAGGCCTGGGAAGTCTCGAACTTATATCTACTTGCAACTGCGATTGTTCGAGCCGCCCTAGCCAGAACTGAATCACGCGGCTCGCATTGGCGAAGTGATTTTCCAGATTCATCCGATAAATGGCTGCAGCGAATTATCCAAAGTTATGATGTAAATGGAGATTGGCATATGAGATTTGAAGAGGTTAAGTGATGACACTTTCAGCGCAATTGAGTAAGAAATTATCGGAGTTGGGATTAGACCCAACAAATGTAGAAGCAATTGCAAAAAGTGCTCTGGCCGAAGATCTTGCAGGTGGGATTGATGTGACTTCAGTTGCCACGATCTCCGAAGCAAGTCAATCAATTGCGGAATACCGTGCCCGCAGAGCTGGAGTCGTGGCCGGATTAAATATTGCAGCGGCAGTGTTGGAAGTGGGCGGAATTAGTAATTATCAGATCCTTTGTGATGAAGGAGCCTCAGTGCAGGCTGGTGCGATAATTTTGCAAGCGCAGGGGGATACTCGTTCGTTGCTATTAACCGAACGCACAGCGCTAAATCTCCTAGGCCGATTAAGTGGAATTGCGACGCTAACAAATCAATGGGTACGCGAAATTTCTGGAACAAAATGTGCAATCAGAGATACTCGTAAGACCACACCACTACTGCGTGAATTTGAAAAGTTTGCCGTAAGAATTGCCGGCGGAGTAAATCACCGAATGTCCTTATCGGATGCCGCCCTGATTAAAGATAACCATGTGGTTGCCGCCGGGGGAGTTACAGAGGCCTTTAACTTGGTAAAGAAAATGAATCCAGATCTCCCACTTGAAGTAGAAGTTGATTCCCTCGAACAATTGGCAGAAGTAGTAGAGGCTGGTGCGGATTTAGTCCTTCTCGACAATATGTCGCCAGAGGATTGCCGCAAGGCAGTTCTTTCAGTAAATGGAAAGTGCAAACTCGAAGCTTCGGGCGGTATTTCTCTTGAACAAGCTCGTGCATATGCCGAGACCGGCGTTGATTATCTAGCGATCGGCGCTCTTACACACTCAGCACCCGTTTTGGATATCGGACTTGATTTGAGAATGGAGTAAAAATGTTATTGACAATAGATGTTGGTAATACAAATACCGTCCTTGGAATATTTGAGGAAGCCGCTCTAATTAAATCTTGGCGAGTAAAGACTGATCCACGCGATACCGCTGATGAACTTTGGATCCGTTATTCCGCGCTATTGGCAAAATTTGAAGTAACCTCACTGGCTATATGTTCTACGGTGCCTTCAACACTTCGCGAGTTACGCACGATGGTCTCTCAATATTTCTCTGAAGTCCCAGCAACAATCGTGGAGCCCGGAGTTAAAACCGGAGTGCCACTCTTGGTTGATAATCCTCGCGAAATTGGCGCCGATCGAATCGTAAATACTTTGGCAGCACACGCTTTGTATGGTGAGAATGGGCCATGCATCGTTGTTGACTTTGGAACTTCAACTAATTTAGATGTGGTCTCTCCGAAGGGAGAATTTCTTGGTGGCGCACTTGCTGCTGGAATAGAAATTTCAGTTGAAGCACTTGCTGCTCGCGCCGCGCAACTTCGTAGAGTTGAATTGGTAAAGCCAAAGAATGTAATTGGAAAAAATACGGTGGAAGCTCTGCAATCAGGCACCATCTTTGGTTTTGCAGGTCAGGTCGATGGGCTGGTTACCCGCATCTCGCAAGAACTTTTTACTCTCTATCCTGAGACTAAAGAGGTCAGCGTTATTGCTACTGGTGGGTTAGCGCCATTAGTTATTGGGGTTAGTGAAACCATCGATTTTCACGAGCCAGATCTCACCTTAATTGGGCTTCGACTAGTCCATGAGCGCAATTCTTAACAGGTAGAGTTTGCTCCCTCATGAGTGAAGTAACCACAAATCCCGCCGTGCCAGAAGACGATGATCTGCCAGAACAATTACGGATCCGCCGAGAGAAGCGCGCAGCAATAATCGGACGTGGTGGTGAGGCTTATCCAGTTTCAGTTCCCAAGACCACTTCCCTTAAGGAAATTCGCCAGACCCATAAAGATTTAGCAATTGATGTTGCAACCGGGATTACTGAATCAGTAGTCGGTCGCGTCATTTTTAAACGTGATACTGGAAAGCTTTGTTTCGCAACGCTTCGCGAAGGTGATGGCACAGAAATTCAAGCCATGTTCTCTCTCGACAAAGTCGGGGCAGATCTTTTAGAACTTTGGAAGGCTGAAGTAGATCTCGGCGACTTAGTAAGTGTTACAGGTGAAGTAATTACTTCCAAGCGTGGTGAATTATCGATCCTGGCCAGTGAATGGAAGATGGCGGCAAAATCACTTCGTCCATTGCCGGTAGAACATAAGCCACTCTCTGAAGAGACTCGTGTTCGCATGCGATATGTAGATTTAATTGTTCGCCCCGAAGCTCGTAGCAATGCCCGACTTCGACCAAAGGTAATGAGCTCACTTCGTGAGACTTTTGCCAAGCGTGAATTTATTGAAGTTGAAACTCCAATGCTTCAGGTCATGCACGGTGGTGCCGCAGCACGTCCATTCAAAACATTTAGTAATGCTTACGATATGGATCTCTTCCTACGCATTGCTCCAGAACTTTTTCTTAAGCGCTGCATCGTCGGTGGCCTAGAGCGCGTCTTTGAAATTAACCGCAACTTTAGAAATGAAGGCGCAGATTCAAGCCACTCACCAGAATTTGCGATGATTGAAAGCTACCAATCATTTGGTGATTGGAATTCAATCGCCGCGCTGACACAACAGCTTGTTCAAGATGCCGCAATGGCAGTTTCAGGTAGCCATGTTGTAACTCACCATGATGGTCGCCAATTAGATTTTGGTGGAAAATGGCGCGAGGCATCGTTATTTGATCTAATCTCAGAGGGCGTTGGGCAAGAAGTAACTCCACAAACCACCTTAGATGAGCTTAAGAGGATCGCCACAAAGTTAGGTATGAAGGTGGATCCAAAGTGGGTTACTGGAAAACTTGCTGAAGAGATCTTTGAACATGTATGCGAAGGAAAACTTGGCGGACCGATCTTCGTTAAGGGATATCCAGTAGATACCTCACCACTTGTTCGCGAACACCGCGAGATTCCAGGTGTAGTTGAGAAGTGGGATCTTTATGTTGAAGGTTTTGAACTAGCAACAGGTTATTCAGAATTAATTGACCCAGTAATTCAGCGCGAGCGTTTGATTGAACAAGCCTCTCTTGGTGCAAAGGGAGATCTTGAAGCGATGCAACTTGATGAAGATTTCTTGCGCGCGATGGAATATGCGATGCCACCAATGGGTGGAATGGGAATGGGTGTTGATCGATTATTGATGGCGCTTACTGGTCTTGGAATTCGCGAGACTATTTTATTCCCATTGGTTAAACCAGAAGAGTCTTAAATAATGTCAATAACAATTCGCCCAGCGACCACCGCTGACATTAAAACCATTCGTCATTTAATTGATGAGTATTCTGCAGGTCGTCGTTTGTTGCAAAAAGAGACCGTGACTCTTTACGAAAGCGTTCAAGAATTTACCGTTGCAGAGCAAGATGGAAAGGTTGTTGGCTGCGGCGCACTGCACGTACTTTGGGAAGATCTAGCCGAAGTTCGCACGATGGCAGTGGATCAATCGCTTCGGGGCAAAGGTGTGGGACACCAAATTTTGGAATACATTATTGCTAGAGCAAGCGCCGTTGGCGTTAAGCGAATTTTCTGTTTAACTTTTGAGACCGCATTTTTTGCTCGTCACGGCTTTGTTGAAATTGAGGGAACTCCAGTCGCCCCAGATATTTATCAAGAACTCCTTCGCTCCTATGACAGCGGTGTGGCTGAGTTTCTGGACCTTGAGAGCGTGAAGCCAAATACCTTGGGCAACACCCGAATGCTCAAAACCCTCTGAGCCACCACAAAATCTGGGGTAATTTTCCGAGTTTTCGGGCATAAGTTGGGCCATTTTTCGGTTAGAACCAATAAGGCCTATCGCATTAGGCTATCCATATCCGCGCAGCCTTAGGGCGCCGTGGCGTAATAACTAGTAGAAGAGGTGGATTCGATGTTCGAGCGGTTTACAGATCGAGCTCGTCGCGTTGTTGTATTGGCGCAAGAAGAAGCTCGCATGCTCAACCACAATTACATCGGAACTGAACACATCCTGCTTGGCCTCATCCATGAAGGTGAAGGCGTTGCCGCCAAAGCGCTTGAAGCACTGGGTATCTCACTTGAAGCAGTGCGCTCGCAAGTTGAAGAAATAATCGGTCAAGGACAACAAGCTCCTTCCGGCCATATTCCATTTACACCACGTGCCAAAAAGGTTCTCGAGCTCTCTTTACGAGAGGCGCTACAACTTGGCCATAATTACATTGGCACCGAACATATTCTTTTAGGTTTAATTCGCGAAGGCGAAGGAGTTGCTGCGCAAGTTCTTGTAAAACTCGGCGCCGATCTCTCCCGCGTTCGTAATCAAGTTATTCAACTTCTCTCCGGTTATCAAGGAAAAGAAGCGGCTACTTCTGGTGCACCTGCAGAAGGAACCCCATCTACTTCATTAGTTTTAGATCAATTCGGTCGCAATTTAACCCAAGCCGCACGCGAGGGTAAGTTGGATCCAGTAATTGGTCGCGATAAAGAGATCGAACGAGTTATGCAAGTTCTTTCTCGTCGCACAAAGAACAACCCAGTATTAATCGGCGAGCCAGGAGTTGGTAAGACCGCGATCGTTGAAGGACTTGCTCAAGCAATCGTTAAGGGCGATATTCCAGAGACGCTTAAAGATAAGCAGGTTTACTCACTGGATCTTGGCGCTCTTGTTGCTGGCTCTCGTTATCGTGGAGATTTTGAAGAGCGTTTAAAGAAAGTTCTGAAAGAGATTCGTACCCGTGGCGATATCGTTCTATTTATCGATGAGATTCATACTCTTGTCGGTGCCGGCGCAGCCGAGGGTGCGATTGATGCTGCAAGTATCTTGAAGCCAATGTTGGCCCGTGGCGAACTCCAGACAATTGGCGCGACCACCCTTGATGAATATCGAAAGCACTTTGAAAAAGATGCCGCTCTAGAGCGTCGCTTCCAACCAATTCAAGTCTCCGAACCAACCGTTGAACATACGATTGAAATCCTTAAGGGACTTCGCGATCGCTATGAATCACACCATAAAGTTTCGATCACCGATGGCGCCCTAGTTGGCGCAGCTCAAATGGCTGATCGTTATATTTCAGATCGTTTCCTGCCAGATAAGGCGATTGATCTAATTGATGAAGCTGGTTCAAGGCTGCGCATTCGTCGCATGACTGCGCCACCAGAGCTTCGTGAATATGACACAAAGATTGCTGATGCCAGAAAAGAGAAGGAATCGGCTATTGATTCCCAAGACTTCGAACGCGCCGCATCATTACGCGATAAAGAGAAGAACTTAATTGAGGAGAAGAAGGAACGCGAAAAGACTTGGAAGGCTGGCGATCTAGATCAGGTTGCAGAAGTAACCGAAGAGTTAATTGCTGAAGTTCTCTCAAATGCAACTGGTATTCCAGTCTTTAAGTTAACCGAAGCTGAGACCGCCAGATTACTTCGCATGGAAGATGAGTTGCATCGTCGGGTAATTGGTCAAGATCAAGCGATCAAGGCGCTTTCACAAGCAATCCGCCGTACTCGCGCTGGTCTTAAAGATCCACGTCGCCCTGGTGGTTCATTTATCTTCGCCGGACCTTCTGGAGTTGGTAAGACTGAACTTTCTAGAACTCTTGCCCAATTCTTATTTGGCGATTCTGATGCCTTAATCCAATTGGATATGTCTGAATATTCCGAGAAGCACACCGCCTCACGTTTATTTGGCGCGCCTCCAGGATATGTTGGGTATGACGAGGGTGGTCAATTGACCGAGAAGGTTCGTCGTAAACCATTCTCGGTAGTTCTCTTTGATGAGATCGAGAAGGCACATCCAGATATCTTCAACTCACTTCTTCAAGTTCTTGAAGATGGTCGACTAACCGATTCACAAGGTCGCGTAGTTGATTTCAAGAACACCATCATCATTATGACCACCAACCTCGGTACTCGTGATATTTCCAAGAGCCTAAATCTTGGCTTCACAAATACCGCAGATCTAACTGGTAACTACGAGCGAATGAAGGGCAAGGTAAATGAGGAACTTAAGACTCATTTCCGTCCAGAGTTCTTAAACCGTATCGATGATGTAATTGTCTTCCATCAGCTTAGTGAGAATGAGATTATCCAAATTGTTGATCTCATGATTGCTGGACTCGATGAGCGCCTTCGCGCACAAGATATGACAATCGAATTAACAACGGAAGCAAAAGCGTTGCTAGCCAAGCGTGGATATGATCCATTATTAGGAGCGCGCCCACTTCGTCGCACAATTCAACGCGAAATTGAAGATGTGCTCTCTGAGAAGATTCTCTTTGGTGATGTAAAGCCAGGAGAGATCACTCTGGTTGGTGTTACAAAGAATGGTGATGAAGAAATATTTAGCTTCACCGGAATGCCAAAGGCTATCTCGCCAGATACACCTGGAGATTTAGCACAAGCACCAACAACTACCGATTAATTAATCTTTACGCGAGCGATCGCCTGCTCTAAGCGGGCGACCTCCATAATCTCGATGCCAGCGATCTTTATATCGCTGCCCATCGGAACCATCGCGCGTTTAAAGCCAAGTCGGGCTGCCTCTTGGATTCGCTGAGTTGCGCCAGTTACTTTTCTGATCTCACCGGCTAGGCCAACCTCGCCAATTGCAATTAAATCTGCTGGAAGTGCCAGCCCCTTCGCGGCCGAACCAACTGCGAGGGCAACGGCTAAATCTGCGGCAGGCTCGGCGATCTTCATCCCACCAACTGTTGCTACATAAACATCGCGGCCGGAGATCTTTATATTTGCGCGAAGTTCTAGAACCGCCAAGGTCATTGATGTACGTGGATTATCTAGGCCCGAAGTCACTCTTCTGGAATTTCCCCAATCGCGCCCATCGGGAACCGGCGCACTAACTAGCGCCTGAATCTCGGCAAGAAGTGGCCGGCGACCTTCCAGGGTTACGGTTACACAGGTACCAGGCACTGGTTCGCTGTGACGAGTTGTAAATAAACCAGTTGGATCAGGCAAGGAAGTTATACCCGACTCATTCATATCAAAACAACCAACTTCATCGGAGGCACCGAAGCGATTTTTAATTGCGCGAATCAAACGCAACCTTGAATGGCGCTCGCCTTCAAAGTTCAAAACTACATCTACTAAGTGTTCGAGTAATCGTGGTCCGGCAATGGATCCATCCTTTGTTACGTGACCAACCAGGACCAGAGTTATTGCTCGCTCTTTCGCGATGCGAATAAGAGCTGCCGCGATTTCACGAACTTGGGTTACCCCACCCGGTGCGCCATCGACGGTGGAACTTGAAATAGTTTGAATCGAATCGATAACTAAGAGTTGTGGTTTAACCGCATCGATCTGCGCAATAACCGAACCTAATTCACTTTCTGCTGCCAACCATAAGTTTGGGTCAATTGCATTTAAGCGTTCGGCGCGCAAACGAACTTGTGAGGCCGATTCTTCGCCGCTGATATACAACGCAGTCAACTTCTGGCGGGCACTTTCTGCCGCAACACTTAGTAGTAAAGTTGATTTACCAACGCCTGGTTCACCGGCTAATAAAATTGCCGCGCCAGGTACTAAACCACCACCTAGGACTCGATCTAATTCGCTGACACCACTTGAACGAGCCTTCGCGCTCTCTAAATTAACTTCACCGATCGGTAGGGCGGCAGTTGTTACGTGACCGGCAACTAGCGAAAGTTTTTTCGGTGCCGCAACTTCTTCAACGCTACCCCAGGCCTGACATTCGCCACATCGACCAACCCATTTGGTGGTACTCCAACCGCATTCCGTACAGCGAAAGGGGTCCTTTGCTGGTGCCGAATTCTTAGCCATGGGGCAACCCTAGCCCCCGCATATGACAGGAATTAGACTCAACATTTAATCAACCACGCCGATTTCACCCTTGCAAAAGCTTTGCAAGAGACGGATGCTATTCACGGTTAATTCTCAGGTGACTACATATGGCTCACTTGGGGATAGCCGCCGGCGGCCAAAAGACCGCTGGAACTTAATGCCCCACGGAGGCTAATAGGAGGCTAATAGATGGTAAACCTAACAAACGGCCAATGGAGTTCGTTGTACAACATGTTCTCCTTTGGTTTGATCTCGATGCTCGCGTGTACCGTTTACACATTGGTGTCACAGAGCCGTGTTCTACCGAAATACCGTAGTGCCCTTGTCCTTTCCTCAATGGTTACATTCATTGCGGCATACCACTACTTCCGAATCTTCAACTCTTTCAACGAATCTTCTATGAAGGGCGCTGTAACCGTTGGAACTTCACAAGGTTCATTCAACGAGGCATATCGTTATGTTGACTGGATTTTGACCGTACCTCTACTTCTAGTAGAAGTAATCGCAGTTCTAGGACTTGCAAAGGCAGCTGCATCTTCATTGATCGGTCGCTTAGTTCCAGCATCAGCAGCGATGATCGCTCTTGGTTACCCAGGAGAAATCTCAAATGTTAATAGCACCAAGATTATCTTCGGTGTCCTATCGACACTTCCTTTCCTATACATCCTTTATGTTCTATTCGTAGAACTAGGAAAGTCTCTTGATCGTCAACCAGAAGGCGTTGCAGCAACCGTTGGTCGCTTGCGTCTACTTCTTATTGCAACATGGGGCGTTTACCCAATTTCATACCTTCTTCCAATCCTCCACAAGACAACCGAAGCTAACGCTGCCGGTTCCTTCGTGGGACGCCAGATTGGTTACACAATTGCAGATGTACTTGCAAAGTGCGTATTCGGCCTAACAATCTTCAAGATTGCTAAGTTGAAGTCAGTTGCAGAAGGAATGAAGGACGATCACTAATCTGATCTAGCAATTAAAGTTAGGGCCACTCCAAAAGGAGTGGCCCTAATTCCTTACTGATTAGTTATTATTCTGACATGACAAATTATCGCTGGGGTGGCTATCTACTTGTTGCTATGGGTTTAATTAATCTTAGGTATCACACTGGACATGCCAATAATCTAAGCCACAGTTTGATAATTTCAATTCCAGGTGCCCTTTTATTGTTGGCTACTTGGACAAAACCGCTACAAAAAACTTTAGAAAAAAAAGCAATAAAATATTCTTGCCTACTGATTGGCGCCGCACTAATTATTTATGCCGGAGTAAATAAGTAATTATTTCTTGCCTTCTATTCCTTTTCGGCCCCAAAAGACCCACATCCCCATAACCGATAGAACTAAGGAAAATCCAAAGAGTAAATCCTCAATCGGGGCACCGGCTAAACGCCTACCAATAATTGCATTTGGGTTGTACATGACAATATTTCTAGAGGTTAGCCACCAATTAGTAAGTAGCTGAAAAGGCAAGATAATTGCATAGGAAGTCCAAAAGACAGATTTTGTAAGAAGTTGAGTGCGAATCACGAAGAGATCAAAGATCACCGCCACTATCACTGATCCAAGGGCAATATCGGTGTAAATCATCTCTCATCCCCAACTGGCCAGTGCTTCTTTACCGAACGAACGCCTTCGATAGTCATAATTGCAGCTATCGGAACGATTAGGAAAAAGAGAAATTCTTCAAGTGGAATCTTGAAGGGTCCATAAATTCCAAGGATCTGCTTAGGATCAAAACTCCAGTGGTGATGAGACACTGCATAGGCATCCCAGGTGATAAATGGAATTGCGATTGGAATTATGCTCAGAAGAACCCGTTTGATTCGTTTTAAAACTCTAATTTTAAGAACTAGCTCCAACCAGAAGGAACCGCAAATTGTGAAAAGCAGCATCGCCAGATAACTAAATTTCAACATGGCCACCTCCGCAGGAATCTTTTCCTATACTAGACCTATGGCAAACAGCGCTCGAATAGTCTTCAAGAGTGTTCGAGATTTTTCATCTCTCGCCGTAGCAATTGGTCTATTACTTTCGATAATTCTCTCAATTTTCGTAGGAAAGACAGACCTTAATTGGCAGGTCGCACTCGCTTTAATCGCGATTGCAATAGGAATTCCACATGGCGCGGTTGATCATTTAATTGCCTTGAAAAGTAGTTCTAAATTGAAAATGGCATCGTTGATCTCAGGTTATGTAGCGATTGCGGCAGTTGCCGTTTTAGCAATATTGAAATGGAACGTTCTGGGCTTTCAGTTGGTACTTGTTATGTCGTTTCTACATTTTGGCTTTGGTGATATGGCATTTATATCCGAAACCGACCGACTCTCATCAAAGGCGCAAATTTCTTGGCCACTTAAGTTTTCCTATGCCTTGGCCATCGGATCAGTGCCGGTCTTAATTCCTCTTACAAAGCAGAGCAGTATCAACGCCTTGGCCAAGGTAAATCCCCATTTAATTAATTGGGCTGGCTCATACGCCCATGGAATCTATCTAGTGACTTTAATATGGGCTGGACTTTGCGTAATTTTACTTTTGAAGGATCGGCGCATTCGTGAGCTTTTAGATTTACTTTTGTTAGTGCTCCTGGCGGTAATTACTCCACCACTTGTCGCCTTTGCGCTTTACTTCGGGAGCTGGCATGCCATGCGACATACCGCCAGACTCACGCTTTTATTGCCCAAGTCAATCAAAGCGGCAGAAAATGGGAAATCAGTCTCATCTTTCTTTTCCGCAGTCTTGCCTGGCTTGCCAGCGTTAGCGCTGACCTTAATTGTCGCTGCAGTTATTACTTTGGCTAAGGGCGGAAATATCTCAGCAAATTATCTCTGGTATTTATTAGTGGTCGTGTGGGCGCTAACCGTGCCGCACATGATGGTTACGGCAAGAATAGATCGTAAGGCGCTTCGCTAATTATCCCTTGGCGGCAATTGTTGCTGGGTGAATAACAAATAGCGGAAGTTCACGCTTCTTCTGTTCTTTTTTGAGAAGTGAGATAGCTTGCATACGAGCATCGCAGAATTCCTTCAGCACGTTATAGGCCGGAATTCCCATCAAAGCTACTAGTTCTGGTTGGTTAGAAATATAAACTGGTTCGGCTCCAACATGGGCTTCGGTATTAGAGGTGCAATACCAGTCAAAGTCTGCGCCACCATCGCCCCAAGCTAATCTTTCATACTCACCAATTACATTAATTGTGATCTCACGTTCACCAAATTCGCGAGTTTCAAAGCTACGGCGAATTGGTAATTGCCAACATACATCTGGCTTGGTTTCAACGAAGTGGACACCTTCTTTTTGAGCAAGATGGTGCAAGACGCAACCGAAGGAGCCGGTGTAACCCGGTGCTTCGTAACCTACGCGGTTAAGGAAGATACAAGAATCATTTACCTTGCGGGTTTTGCGGTCCTTATCCAAACCAACTTCAGAAACCTGCATCTTGCCTTTAGCTTTCTTCGGTTGTGCTTCATCAAAGAACTGCCACATATCTTTGGTAATGCGCTTTGCAATTTCTACAGTTCTAGCTTCATCTTCTTCATCAGAATAGTAAGCACCATCAGAGCAGCAACCAGCATCAGGCTTGTCGGCATCAATTCCACAGCAGCCATTGCCATAGATGCAGGTCCAATAAGAAGTTAGCCAAGTTAGATCACACTTGTAGAGCTCTTCTTCATTGGCCGGGTCTGCGAACTCAACCCAGTCTCTGGCAAAATTCGGTTTTACTTCTGGCATAGTGCGAGAGCCTAGGGCTTATTCGGTAAATAAGCACATCTTAAATTTGCGATTCGGTAGGCTTGCAGTATGAGCACGCTATCTGAGAGCAAATACCAAGTCGGAGTTATCGGTGTTGGCGTAATGGGTGAAGCGCTCTTAGCTGGCTTAGTAAGTGCGGGATTTCCAAAGGCGGCAATTAGTTTCGCTGAAAAGCGCACTGAACGAGCCGATGAGATCAAGGGAAAATATGGGGCAACCCATCTTGAGCTAGATGAGCTTTTAGGCAAGAGCGATGTCGTGTTGCTTGTAGTGAAGCCACAAGATCTTGGCGATCTACTCACAAACTATGGCGCTAAATTTAAATCAGGAGCCTTAGTTCTCTCATTTGCCGCTGGGAAGAATACAAAATTTATCTCATCCCATTTAAACCCAGATATTTCAGTTATTCGAGTAATGCCAAACACCCCAACCTTAATCGGCAAGGGCATGGCTGCCATATCTGCCGGTCCTAATACCTCTAATGAACAACTCGCTTTTGTAAGTGGATTTCTTGAAGCATGTGGCAAGGTGATCACTGTTGATGAAAGCTTGCAAGATGCGGTCACGGCAGTAAGCGGATCCGGTCCGGCATATATCTTCGCCTTTGCTGAAGAAATGATTGCGGCAGCGATTGCCCTTGGACTTTCAGAAGAAGATGCCAGCACTTTGACTATCCAAACAATTGTTGGCGCAGCTGGAATGCTTGATGAGAGTGGCTTGACCCCAACAAAATTGCGCGAGAATGTTACGAGTCCAAATGGAACAACCGCTGCGGCGCTCGCAAAATTTAGCGAGGGCCAACTTGGGGATCTAATTAGTAAGGCGATGAAGGCGGCAAAAGATCGGTCTGCGGAGTTAGCGTGAAATTTCGCAAAGCGGTTGCTCTGGCAATTCTCTTCGCTCTGATCACACCCTCCATCGCAACTGCGGCAAAGAAACCAACGCCTGCGGCCACATATAAAATAACTAAAGTAGTTTTGGCAAAGCCCGATCTGATTACAAATTTAAGTGGTGGAGCTGGAGATCAAATATCTGCTGCCATAACAACGCCATCATCAATCATCTTGACTGGAACCGTTGAAAGTAATACCGCCGGCGGTAGTGATGGTTACTTGGTCTCTTACAACCTTGATTTAACTAAGTCCTTTGAACTCCGTTTAGGCGGTAGCGGTGATGAGATCGCCACCGCTTTGGTCTCGGATAAGAGCGGAAATATTTGGGTGGCCGGGGCGCAGAGCACTGCAACGAGTTCGCAAGCTAGTGCGACTGAGAGCGCTACGGTGAATGTAGATAATGTGAGTACAACCGCGGTGACCAAACCAGCTGGTGCGCTTACTCAATTAACCCTTTGGAAGGTTTCACCTACAGGCCAACTCCTAGCAACTTACAGCACTGAAACCGGAGGCGTAGTACTCCCGAATTCTTTAGTCCAAGTGGCTAATGGCTTTCGCATCATGGGAAATTTAAATGATCAATTCTTTTCAACAACCGTTGATGCAAATGGCATCTTTGGAAATTTATTGCAGACCACAACAAAGCCAAAACCCCCGGTCTCGCCAGAGATAATTAAGGCCGGAACTGGAAACTTAAAGAGTTACATTTCTAAGGGCGCAATCGCAGGGATCCCGAGTTGGAAGCCAAAGAGCCCAACACCGGTCCTAATTGGATATAGCAAGAGTGGCCTAATTACACGGGCAAATTATTTCCAAGGCAAAGTCTTGGATGTTTTTTACATAACTGGTTTTGGCCCCATCGTTATTACCGAACGAAGCGATGGCTATGGTTTAATTGAATTAGGGCTTGCGAAGTAGCGAAAGTTTTCCAGAATTAGCAACGAGTAAATACTTTACATTATTAAGTGTCAGCCATTGCGCCCCCATCACTCCATCAAAGTTTCCAGCAGAAATTAAGTTGGTACTTTGGTCTGCCTTGGTTGTAATGCAGAGACGAAGTTGGCAGGCATAGGCAATGTACTTGTCATCGACCGCAAGAGGAGATGATGGGGTACCAAAGTAATCTGGGGTAATTGAAAGCGGAGCAATTACATTGTTAAGTAGCGACCACTGAACTTGATCTGCTTTTGGAACTGATGGACCCGATGCTGCTAACCAACTGCCGTAAAGGTATTTTCCAACAGTATTGATAGCGAGATCGTAACCAGCGACGATTGAATTACCGCTGCTACTTTGAATTGTTTGGTAATTCCAGTCTTCGGGATATCCGGAGTCGCGATAGGCCAATCGGACCTCTCCGCGGAGGGCTTGATGAGCTTGATTTACCGAGAGCACGGAGTCATAAAAAACGTAGGCACGATTTCCGATGGCGGTTGCCTTGAGATGGAATGCGACATCTCCCGAAGTGCGATTGTTATCCGCCGTATCGCCATCAACAATTTCATAGCTCCAGCCGGACTTAATTTTAATTGCACCAAGCAAAATACCTTGGCTCTCGTCGCGATAGAAGACCTGCAAACCTGCCGGCGTATAAGCGCAGGCATTTGAAACACTTACATCACTTGCGGTTCGCGTGCGAAATGGTTCTCGATAATCTTGAACTTTTTCGGCATTGCCATCGACAATTGAGTAATTCCATTTTTTACCATCAAATGAAGCTGTACGAAGATCCTTATTCACTAAATCTGGATAGAAGAGATTTAGCACATCGCTCTTGCCATTTTTACTTACGCACAGCGAAACCGCACCAGCAACGTTATTGCTGGTCTTGCCAGCTGAACTTGAATTGCCATCAACGGTTTGGATTACCCACTTCTTATTTATATATGAGGCTAATTTAAGAGTTCCGTGGGCGCTGTCGGCATATGCAATAACGGTATTACCGCCAAAGGTACCGGTAGCTAAGTATTTTCCATCCGCATTTGGATCAAGCGTTGAAGAACTCCAGGATGGCTGTGGCGTTACCTTATTAGTCGTAACAACATCAGAACTTCCATTTTCATTATTTGCAACGATTGAAAATGTATAAGTGGCACCGTTGGCTAAGCCTTTTATTACTGCTGGTGAGCCATCAATCATCTGGCTTCGCCCGGTTTGATCATTGGTAACCGTGTAGCCACTTACCTTTGCAGTGCGTGAGTTAATTGGTGGATCGAAAGTTATTACAGCTGATTTATCACCGACTAGAGCCTTGGCATTGCGGACAATCGCCGGCATTCCAGCTGCTTTTCCAGCCGGAGGCTTGGTTAACATATCTTTTAGCATTGCTAAAAGAATTGGGCCAGGTGCGTGAAAGACTTCGCCGGCCGCAAGATTTGGCGTCATAACAGCATCGGGACCACTTCTAGAAAAAGTATTTTCATCCAAGTGGCTAACTGAAGAACCTTGTTCCCAAATAGATGGGGTGTAGAGCTTTGGCATTACGCCATTGTTTGCCGCCGTTGCGTTAGCGCCAGCCCACACAAGTGAAGTGGTAAGCGCGCTTCCTAATTCAAAGGAAGGTGCGGGAAGATCCATCAGGCGTCGACCATCAGAAGTTTGCGCGTAGGCATCAAATGGCGTTGGCTGTTGGATATTTCCAACTTGCGAGGATGGAAAATAATCTGCATTTGAAAGAAAACCCAGGCCATGGCCAAGTTCATGCAAGATCATCGACTCTAGATCATAAAGAGTTGGGGGACAGTTTCCATCTGTGCCGGTATAAAGCGATGAGGCATTAATAGAATTTATTCGAACTGTTACTTCTGGTTGAGTTGGATCTAAATCTTTGCCAGCAAGTGCATTCGCCATTGCAGAGGCATACCAAAGATCCTTATCTGGAATATTTGCAAAGTTGGTTAAGAATTTTCCTGGCGTAGCTGCTGCTAGGACACCTGGCGTTGAAACCCGTTCCCAGTTGACGGAAATATTAATTGGCACCGAAGATGAAAAATTCGCAGACCAAACATCAATTGCGGCCTGAATAGCCGGCCGATATTGATCTGGAACGGTGTTGTAATTAACGATGAAGGTTGATTGCTTATCTAGGTGACTCTCGTGTGGCGTTGTTGGGAAATTCTGTGCACTTGCCGCAATCGTTTTGGAAGCGTAGGTATAGATCCAAGGTGCATTTACTGATTTTATTTCGGGCGTTAATGCGCTGGCCGGTGCTGCAAGCAAACCGCCAAGCAGGGCGGTCGTTAGCAGTAAATTCTTGGCTCGCACACGGAAAATGCTATCGTCTCTTTACCGGACCAGACCACCAAATGAGTTTTTAGTTGAAAGGTGCCACCGAAGTGACCGTTGTAACTCTTTACTCGCGCCACAACTGTCACCTCTGCGAGCAAGCTTTACAAGAGCTGGAAAAACTTCAGAGCGAATTCTCATTTGAGATCCAAGAAAAATTCATAGATGGTGATTCGAAACTTGAATACGAATATGGTGAACAAGTTCCGGTCACTCTAATTGATGGCAAACGCCATGACTTCTTTAAAGTTGATCCAGATAGATTTAGATTAGCTATGCAAGAACATCATCGGCATCAATGATCCGATAGGCATAACCTTGTTCGGCCAAGAAGCGCTGACGGTTCTGAGCAAAATCTTGATCAACGGTGTCACGTGCAACTATGGAATAGAAGCGGGCGCCTCGTCCATCTGCCTTCGGACGCAATACTCGACCAAGGCGTTGTGCTTCCTCTTGCCTTGAGCCAAAAGTTCCGGAGACTTGAATTGCAATAGTTGCTTCAGGTAGATCGATTGAGAAATTTGCTACCTTTGAAACTACTAAGCATTTGATTTCACCGGTGCGATAGAGTCCAAATAACCGTTCACGTTCCTTGATTGGAGTATCGCCTTTAATAACCGGAACGCCAAGTTCTTCGCCTAGTGCATCTAGTTGATCAATATATTGACCGATGATCAAAACCTGATCCTCGCTATGTTGTCTGGCAAGTGCTTTTGCAACTTCTCGCTTGGTAAGAGTGGTTGCACAAAAACGGTATCGATCTTCTGGTTCGGCCGTGGCATATGCCAATCTCTCGGCCTCTGTCAGATTAACGCGCACTTCAACACAATCTGCAGGTGCAATATAACCTTGTGATTCAATCTCTTTCCACGGAACGTCGAAACGTTTTGGGCCGATGAGTGAGAAGACCTCACCCTCCATTCCATCTTCGCGCACCAGAGTTGCAGTCAGGCCTAGGCGGCGGCGCGATTGAATATCAGCGGTAAACCTAAAGATTGGTGCCGGAAGCAGGTGCACTTCATCATAAATAATTAGACCCCAGTCGATCGCATCAAAGAGATCTAGGTGTGCGTACACCCCTTGCTTTCGAGTGGTCATAACTTGATAGGTGGCAATGGTTACTGGGCGAATCTCTTTTTTAGATCCGGAGTATTCACCGATCTCATCTTCAGTGAGTGTGGTGCGCTTTAGTAATTCATCACGCCATTGTCTTGCAGCAACAGTATTCGTAACCAAAATTAACGTAGTTGCCTTTGCATGTGCCATTGCTGCTGCGCCAACAATAGTTTTGCCAGCACCGCATGGAAGTACAACGACACCGGAGCCACCATGCCAAAAACCTTCAGCCGCTAGCTCTTGGTACTTTCGAATACTCCAACCATCTTGGACCAAATCAATTTCATGGTGTTCCCCGTCAACATAGCCCGCAAAATCTTCAGCCGGCCAACCTAATTTAAGAAGGGCTTGTTTTAGGAAACCACGTTGACCTGGGTGGACCACGATCGTCTCTTCATCTAATTGCAAGCCAAGCATTGGCGCGATCTTCTTGCCCCGAGTTACTTCCTTTAAGATAGCCGGATCATTTGAGACCAGAGTTAAACCATGAACTGGATGTGCCTCCAGGCGCAGACGTCCATAGCGCGACATAGTCTCGGCGACATCAACAAGTAGCGCATGAGGTACCGCAAAGCGCGAATACTTAAGCAAGATATCCACGACTTGTTCTGCATCATGGCCAGCTGCTCGCGCATTCCAAAGTCCGAGCGGTGTTAAACGATAAGTGTGAATATGTTCTGGAGATTTTTCGAGCTCAGCAAATGCGGCGATCGATCTACGACATTCATCGCTTTGCGGATGGTCAACATCTAAAAGCAGGGTCTTATCGCTCTGGACGATTAGGGGACCATCAGTCATTAATTAATTCCTTAATAAAGGCCGCTAGTAATTTAACTCGCATCGGAATTGATGAAAGCAGAACTTGTTCGTGTGGTGCATGAGCGCCATCTCCAACCGCACCAAGTCCATCGAGGACTTTGGCACCTGCAGCGGCCGCGAAGTTTCCATCACTTGCCCCGCCGACGCTAGCGCAACCGATTGGCGCCATACCAATTGTTTTAGCTACTTGCTCTAACTTTTCATATAACTCTGTAGTGGATGAAACCTCAAGAGGGGGGCGATTTATTCCGCCAGTGACTTCAATCTTTGCAGCACTATTTGAAAGCTTCAGATTCAAAATGGCTGAATCAACACGGATTAACTCATCTGCTGAGAAGGAACGAATATCGAGATCTAGAGTTGCAATTTCTGGGACCGTGTTGGTTGTGGTACCTGATTGCATGGTGGTTGGGACCACGGTTGTGCCATGTTCTGCGCTTTCAAGTGCAACTATCTGATTTACCAATTCTGCGATCAAAACCGTGGCGTTTATTCCCTTTTCAGGTTCAAGGCCGGCATGCGCAGCGCGACCCAAGACTTTGATTTGATACATCGAAGTTCCTTTGCGCCCAACCTTTGCCTTGCCGTTTAGCGATGCCTCAAGAACCAGAACCGCTGCCGCCTTAGCTGAAAGCCGTTTAATTAATTCGCGAGAACTTTGGCTACCAATTTCTTCATCGGTAGTTGCAATCAGCGCAACATCTTTTTGCGCACCAGGAATTTCTTTTAGGGCATAGAGGGCCTGGAGAAATCCAGCTTTCATGTCAAAGATTCCGGGACCTTTAGCGACATCACCATCAACCTGCCAAAGTGGCAAGTAAGAACCTTTTGGCCAAACGGTATCTAAGTGGGCCAATAAAATAATCTTTGGAGTTTTGCTGCCCCACCAAAAAATTGGACGTCCTTCTTCTTCAACAATTTGGGCGGGCTGCTCTAAATTAACATCAGCAATTTTCTTTGCTAATTCAACAATGCCACGACAGGCAGCTAAATCATCAGATGGCGATTCAAACTCCACCAGAGTTTTGAGGTCTTCGACGATGCCCATGGGTTAAGTCTGCCTTATTTCGCTTCGCTGACGCCGGTTATTCTTGGAATTCTAAAATTCTGCATCTCACCGGTTGCATGGTCACGGGCAATTAAGGTGCCAAGTGAAATTGATATCGGATCAATTAAGCGATTAGAGACCCCGCCATTAGTGTCGGCGTAACCGATAGTTAGGGTTGCTTGCTCTTCGATATATTGATGAAGTAGATCTAAAGTTTCATTTGCAGTGGTGCGCGGAATTTCCCGAGGTTTGTGCGCACTAGCTTTTTCACCAGCACGAAGAGCTCGAACCGCAGATTTAATTATGGTTTCACCCGGAACAGTTGTTTCACTTAAAATTCTGGGTGGCCTTGGCCGTGATTTTGCGCGGCGTACAGCGGGAGCAGAAACTAAAATTCCAGTTGCATTTTCCGCAGCAGGTAAATACCCGCTCTCGCGTAGGGTGGCAATGCACTCAACAAGATCGGTATCGGTGATTAATACCTGTGGTGCAAGTTTTCTAAAACGTAAATGTTCAAGTTTTTTATCATGAAGAATCTGTGCGATTAGACCTTCATCTTCACAACGTAAGTAGGCATGCGCAGTGCCGACACGAAGGCGCCCATGCCGCTTAGCAACATCATTGATTAAGTACTCCAATGGTTGTGGCATTGGGGTCTTCGATGTCTTTTTTAGAAAATCTTTAATCTGATCGCCGGTTTGACCATGATCTAAACCGCGTCGAATCGAGCTCTCACTAAATCTAAATACCGTTGCGCCACCACGACTTTCGATATCGGCGATAGTGCCAATCATGTTCGAGACCTCGATTGTTAAAGGCCCTGGTGCAATGGCGCTGTTATCGGCTTGAATCAAGATGTGGTCAACTGGTTTAGGAAGTGCGGCTTCAACGCCCAGATCTTCTAAATTATTTAAAAGCGCAATTCCGAATGTAGAGATGGCACCTTGTCCAGTAATTCCAAGCCATTCAGCTTCGCGCAGAGTCCACTCAATAAATTCGCCATTAAACCTTTGCGGACTCTGCCATTTAATCAAGCTTTGCAAAGTTGAGATATCTGGATCAGATTCTGGATTTGCTGCTAGTAAGGCAAGGGTAGATCTGCGAATTGAAGAAATTCCGGCACGATCTAATTCTGGGCCGAGTGGCGCAATATTTTTTGCATCCGCCTTTCCAATCAAACCACTGACTCTTGAAGTCTCTAACCAAAGTGAAACTAAGCCATGCCAACGTTCTTCAAGTGATCTAGTTAGCCATAGATCAAAGGCACCGGTTGGAAGTATTTGATCATCGGTATCAATCACAATTAATCCAGCGAGGTAGAGAACTTCAGCGACGAAGCCAACACAAATTTCATCAACGCCTAAATGCTCGGCGCTTCGTTTTAAATCCCTAATACCAACGCCACCAGATCGAAGAGCGATTGGAGGTTCGTCAGACCAGTTGTGGGCTAGTTCTTCACACCATCTTAAGAAATCTGAGATATTTGCAATTGCTGCTCGATCTACATCTTTTTGTTTTCGAGGAGTTCCAGCAAGACCTGGAGCGGCAAGGCTTATCTCTTTGTAGATCTTTCCACCGCGGAGATGTAGACCAACTTCACGAGGTAGTACAACGGTCTGCGAATCCATTGGAATTAAATAACCTTGTTCCAAGAGCCAGCCGATCGCTTTTCCAGGACTCTTAATAGAAGTAACTTGTCCGCGAGGTGGCCCCCAAGTCAAACGATCTAATACAGCAGCTGAGTCTTTTGGTAAATCAGCGAGAGCTTTGAAATCAATCTTCTTTGGCGAGGCGGGACCAAGTCCGGCAGGTTCATCTCCGACTAGATTTCGAATATTGCTAGGCAGACGA